>NZ_DJIO01000061.1:0-9269 GCF_002433655.1 Thalassolituus sp. UBA6592
GAAGGGTAGAAAGAAGGGTAGAAAAAGCGGGGAAAGAAAAAGAAATTATCCGTGGAAAACGAAGCAGGCAAAAATAAAAAAACCGGTGCCGATTCATCAGCACCGGATTTTTTAATGATCAGTACAAAACGCTGATCAGATGCTCAGGCCTTCTTCTGCCATGCGCAGTGCACGACGGGCCAGTGCCAGGTTGGATTTACCGGAATCCAGCGCGTAATAGATGAACAGATCACGGTCTGTGCTCATCGGGCGGATCAGGTGGTACTGGCTGCTCAGAGTAATCAGGATATCGTCAATCTGCTGATCCAGTTGCAGCATCTGGATTGCTTTCAGTTTGGCACGAACAACTTCGGTGTTTGCTGCTGCCGCGATTTCCAGGTCCAGGCCGCTACCGGCAGATCCCAACAGCATGCCGGTGTTGTAATCCACAAGAGCGCAGGCTAATGCGCCTTCTGTTTCCATCAGTTTGCTCAGTGTGTCATTAATGCCCATTTAAATTTCTCCGGGTTGTAGTTCGGGTTTAGTTCAGTTGTAGTGCTTAAGAATTTCCAGAATATCTCTGGCAACGTTGTTCAGTGTCCACATAGCGACGCCATGATTGGTTTCCGGCGAGAAGGACCCCAGTAACACCACTTCCAGCGCAGCGTGCTGAATCGGGCGGCAGACCAGCAATCCTTTTTCGGTTTCAATCAGGCAGCCAGTAAACGGCTGTTTCTCGGCCTGTTCGGTGAGGCCATTACTGATGCCGCAGAATGATGCGGACATAGCGGCAAGACGCTCGGCACTGATGGCTGAATCCGCTGCAATGGTATTGCACAGAACGTATCCGTCAGAAGTTGACATGGAAAGATATTCGATGCCGGAGTGCCGGGCAGAAGCGCTTTTTAACTGTTCAACAAAAGCAGCTTTTAATGTGTTGGAAACCAACGGATTAACCGCTTCATTCATTTATATAAGTCTCTACTTCAAGATTGGCGATTAATATCTCGAGGGCCAGTACAAGATCATCACGATTCCGGGGATCAGTCGGAAGAACCGGTAAAAAGCACTCATGTTCTGCAAGTAATGCTGACAACTGCTGCATCTGACTGTCGTCTATTCTGTTGGCAGCAACGACAACACTGCCGTTTTCTACCAGATCCCTGAATGCCTGCAACAGATAAAGAGTATCCTTTTGCCAGTCGGGGTGGCCGGCATTCACTAACAGTACTGCACCAATCGCGCCTTTGGCAATAACAGGCCATACTGGCTCAAAATGTTTTTGTCCGGGAATTCCGTACAAATGTACCTGTTGGTTTTCATCCAATTGAATAAAACCGTAATCCATGGCCACGGTTGTGGTTTGTTTATCATACAGTTCACGATTGGAATTGCGCACTTCTGTGGTTGCTGCGTTACCTTCACTCAAGGACTGAATCGCAGTGGTTTTACCTGCCCCCATGGGACCGATAAAAAGAATTTTGTTCTGTAATTGCATCAGGACAGGGCCACTTTTAATTTGTTTCTCAGGCTTGCAAGAAAAGACAACTGACGCTTTTTCTCAGGTTTGGAACTGTTCTTCGCTGCACTGTATTCTTTACCAGCGTCATGAACAACCGGCTGGGCCGTAAAGTTCACACCCTGGTTTTCACAGGCCTTAATAAATTGCATGGCTTCCATTTTGGATGCGCGGGTGATGCGAGTCACATCATTAATGGACGTTGGGCGTTTAACAAAGGCCGCGGTCAGCTGAAGAATACGTTCATTACGATAAAGCTTTGAATAATCCGGCCATTGCCTTAACTGATAGGCGCTGGATAACAGCCGCTGCTGCTCAGCAAGGAACAGCGGCTCATGCAGATTCAGACACCAGAGCAGCGATTGCAGCGTTGCACAATAAGGTTTATCGGGGTCTGTGTCTGCAAATTTTTCATCGACTACGACGATTTCCGGATGCGCATCGGAGACCAGTGTCTGCGCCAGAATTTCTTCCGGTCGGTCAGAATGCATGACCAGCTTATCGCCATCGCGCAGAATGACCGCAGAAACACTGCGACAGTTAATCAGCAGAGACTGATGATCACTTAAATGCTGCGCTTTTCTCTGCAGATGTTCAGAAATAACGTGATAATGCTTTTCTGCTACGGGATTTTGTCCGCTGCTTTCACAGGAGCAGTTCTTTTCAACTTTTTGCAGAACGTCGAGCAGCGGCAGGATACGCACCGGCCAGTCGACTTTGATGTGATCTATCGGATCGGCATCGCTGCAGGTTTGTTTAAAGAATTTTCCAGGACGGCAAATAATGGAACTTCCGTTCAGATTTGTGCTTTTTTCCAGGACAAGTGTTACCGATTCGGCTTCGCCCTGGTAATACCATTTTCCATCAAGCCGGGTATTGGCGACGTGCAGCTGCTTGAGCAGCAACTCCTGGTCAAATGTGGAAAAACCCTGTGATCCGATAGAGAACTTCATTCATAACTCTTCGTTGTGGGCTGACAGTACTGCGTTAACAGATGTGTACGGTGCAACTCCGGACGGGGTTGCCAGCATACATGCCCTTTGGATTTGCGATGAATCATAAAACAGGCCAGTGACGACTGACTACTGAATTACACAGATTTTACATGGAATTGCAGGGAACAAATTATTCCGCGTTACGAATGAGACAATTATTAATAGTAAAACGATCCTGCAGGAAACAATGCAGCTGTAAATGGCGGGAATATTAATGTGGGATAATTAATTCTTTAATGGAATAATTAAACAGTGACTAATGAGAACGACGATTAAAGCTCAGACAGCTGCCGCTGGGATGTTTCAGCAGGGCTGATCAGGGAATCAGCCTGCGAGATTTTCAGAAAAACAGAAATGCAGGGACCAGCCGGGATTATTGGTAAGACCATTAATCCCGGCGCTATAACGTCTGCTTCCGCTCAGGTGCCGGCAGCCTGATTTAATCCGCGATAAAAACCGTCGACCAGTGTGGCCAGGCGTTCTCCATCAATGGCTTTGCAGATTTTCCCTGCCGGTTGTTTAAAGGTGGGCGTGTCTTCAGCAGCGACCATGGCATTCACTACAGATTCTTCTACAGCCTGCACCGCCGCCAGATAGAAATCATCGAACACTTCATCATTCAGATACTGCATGCTGCATTCTGGCCCGGATAACTGCGGCAGCGCTTTTTCATTGGCGGTACTGAAGGCAAGAAAAATATCGCCGGAGTTATTACCACCCGGTGAGCCGTTACGGCCAATGCCTATCGCTGCACGTTTGGCCATGCGCTTCAGCTGATGCGGCAGCATGGGCGCATCCGTCGCCAGAACCACGATAATCGAGCCCTGCTCGTGGCTGTCGTGAATACGGCCTTCCGGCATCAGCTGACCTACCGGTGCACCACATACACTGAACCACGGACGCAGGCCATGATTGGCCTGAACCAATGCGGCAACGGTGTAGGTTTTACCGGCCACGGTGACCTGACGCGATGACGTGCCGGTGCCGCCTTTAAAGTCGTAGGCGATCATGCCGGTACCACCGCCGACATTACCTTCGGCGGGCGTGCCGGAAGCTGCGCTATCCAGTGCCGCCAGAGCATCCGCCTCGGTCACATGCTGAGCGTTAATATCATTAAGTACGCCATCGTAGGTTTCTGCGACGACGGGCATGGCCCATAAATGATTATCGCGCCAGTGATCACGATAATGGTTAATCATCCACCTGGTTGCAGCATGATGGGTGATACCGACGCCGTGACTGTTGGTAATCATCACCGGACCGGTGAAATAACCGCCGTCATGAATCCAGTGGGTGCCGGTCATTTCGCCGTTGCCATTCAGCGCATACATCCCGGCCCACACTGGCTGAGGCTCCGTTTTTTTGCCGCGTGGCAGAATAGCAGTAACGCCGGTCCGTGCCGGGGACACGGGATCGTCATTAATCAGGGTGGCGTAACCGACTTCAACCCCTGGTACATCGGTAATGGCGTTGAAAGGGCCTGGTGTACCGGAAAACGGAAGGCCATAGTCTCGAGCACGTTTAGCAGCCATAGGGTTACCTTACTTGTCTGAATTTCGCGATTTAAAATAAATACCCAGTGATGCAATCAGCACGGAAGAGAACAGCATCAGGGTGGCAATGGCGTTGATTTCCGGTTTGATACCGCGGCGTATCATGCTGAGAATAAAAACCGGCAGCGTGGTCGAGTCGACACCACTGATAAAGTAAGTGATGACCAGATCGTCCATGGAAATAATAAAGCTCAGTAACGCACCACCAATCACACCCGGCAGAATCAGCGGAAGGGTAACGCGGCGGAAGGTCTGCCATTCATTGGCGCCCAGATCGGCAGAGGCGGCTTCGATCACCGGATTCATACCGGCCAGGCGGGAGCTGACCACAATAAAGACATAACTGGTGAGGAAGGTGCAGTGACCGATAATAATCGACGTCACGCCGAGATTAACGCCAACACCGACAAAGAAAATCAGCAGGGCAATCCCGAGCACGATATCCGGCATCACCATTGGCACGAACAGCAGCATGCGATAGAAATTCTGCAGGCGGAAACGATAGCGGGCCAGAGCCACAGCGGCGCTGGTACCGAGTACGGTAGATACCAGAGTCGCGCAGCCTGCCACTACCAGACTGACGCCCAGCGCTGACACCAGCTGATCGGTGGATTCCACATAAGCGGCAGAATCTTTCAGGCTGGTATCACCACCAAACAGGTTGATATACCAGTCGAAGGTAAACTCCTTCCAGATCATCACATTCACCGGATTGGAGTTGAACGAATAAATAACGATCAGCAACACCGGAGCGTAGAGAAAAACGAAAAACAGCAGGCTGTAGCCAGACAGCAGACGGGATGATAATTTCGCTAACATAAGATAATCCTCAGGCCTGCTGCTTCTTCACTACCTTCAACAGGTAGAAAGACACAATCAACAACATAAATACGATAATGACCATGGACAGCGTGGCGCCAAACGGCCAGTTACGGGCATACAGGAACTGCTGTTCAATCAGGTTGCCGATCATCACGACCTTGGCGCCCCCAAGCATGGCGGGAACCACGAAGTTACCCAGCGCCGGAATAAACACCAGAATGCTGCCGGCAATAACACCTGGCATGGTCATCGGGAAAATAACGCGGCGGAAGGTGGTAAACGGACCAGCCCCTAAATCCTGCGACGCCTGAATCAGCTTGTGGTCAATTTTTTCCACGCTGGAATACAGCGGCAGAAACATAAAGGGAATAAAGATATACACCATGCCGAGAATAACCGCGGTACCGGAATACATAATGTCCAGCGGGTGATCGGTAATGCCAAGAAACTGCAGCAGCTGATTGGCAAAACCGGAGTCGCGCAGAATCAGAACCCAGGCATATAAACGGATCACCATGCTGGCAAAAAACGGCAGGGTAATTAAAAAAGCAAACAGGGCTTTTTTCGAGGGGGACAGACTGCTGATCCAGAAAGCGACCGGGTAGCAGATCAGAAGAGTACAGAATACCGTTCCCAGCGCCAGGCCGATGGAGCGCAGAAAAATCTCCAGATAAACCCAGTCAAATTCTTCAGTAAAACCGTCTGCCCAGCCAAGAATACGGCCATAGTTCCAGTGGTAGAAGTTCCATTCAACACCGCCGTACAGTCCGGGTTCGAGGAAGCTGTACACTGCCATAATCAGCAGTGGACCAATAAAGAAAATCCCTAAAAACAGCGTTGTCGGAGTGAGCAGCAGCATCAGCTGCTTCTGCTGACGGGTAAATGATTTCATGCTTACCCCCTGCCCTGCGGGATGGTGTGAACGGACTGAATATCGTATTCCAGCAGAATACGGTCACCGCTTTTCAGGTCTGGCAGACTGCCACGGATCAGCGCAGTAATTTCCGTGCCGTTATCCAGTGTGCAGTTGAGCTGATGATCGCGGCCAATAAATACGGATTGCTGTAACGTCGCGCTGATCTGCTGTTTGCTGTTATCTGCAGGCGCGTTGTCAGAGACCAGACGGAAATGCTCCGGACGTAATAACAGGGTGACATCCTGGCCAACACTCAGATTGCCATCGTGGCTGTAGACTGCGATGCCCTGAGAATCAATCAGGCAGCCATCGTCATTGGTCTGAATCACTTCGCCGCAGAAGATATTGCTTTCACCAATAAATTCGCTGACAAACAGGCTGGCGGGGGTGTGGTAAATCTCGTCCGGTGTACCCACCTGCTCTACTTTGCCGCCGTTCAGAACGACAATACGGTCCGACATAGTCAGGGCTTCTTCCTGATCATGGGTCACAAAGATAAAGCAGATGCCCAGTTCGGATTGCAGGTTTTTCAGTTCCAGCTGCATCTTCATGCGCAGGTTTTTATCCAGCGCCGACAGCGGTTCGTCCAGCAACAGAATTTTCGGACGGTTGACGATGGCGCGGGCCAGGGCAACCCGCTGCTGCTGACCGCCGGATAATTGCGATGGACGGCGTTTTTCCACACCGCTGAGACCAACCATATCCAGTGCGGCGGATACGCGCTGATTGCGTTCTTTTTTTGCCACACCGGCGACATCCAGACCGTAGCCGACGTTATCGCCAACAGAAAGATGCGGGAATAACGCGTAGGACTGGAATACGGTATTCACCGGGCGATGGTGTGGCGGCTGCTCCAGCAGAGAATCGTTATCCAGCAGAATTTTGCCACTGTCGAGACGTTCAAAGCCGGCAATAATATTTAATAAAGTGGTTTTACCGCAGCCGGAAGGTCCCAGCAGCGTAATAAATTCATTACGGCCAATACTCAGGTTAATGTCATCCAGCGCTTTCACCACACTTCCTTCGGGCGTATTAAAGTGACGGATAGCGTGTTTGATTTTCAGAAAATCAGTTGATTGGGAATCAGAGCTGTACATAGAAACCTCAGTTGGCGGGGTTGTGGGCAGCTGAGCTGCCCACGGGGAGAGCGTGGCGTTGTTATCGTATTGTGTTCTTGCAAGTCTTACGTTTACTGTCGTGCGGCGATCAGGACGCGGTGCGGAACTTAGTCCATACGCGGTCGTACAGTTTGATGCCTTTGCCCAGACTTTCGAACATCTGCAGTTTTTCCATCACCTCTGCTGGCGGGTTAACGCTTGGGTTATCACGCAGATCCGCTGGCAGCAGTGGAATTGCCGCTTTGTTGATGGTGCCGTTGGTTTGCTGAGCCGCGTTCATCGCTGCGATTTCCGGCTTCATAAAGAATTCGAGGAATTTCTTGGCATTAGATTTATGCGGTGCAGATTTCAGTACGCACATGTTTTCCTGGTACATGGTGGCGCCTTCTTCCGGAATAACATAAGCCAGGTTTTCCGGATCCTGCTGCACATACATCATGGCACCGACATACCATTGCGCTGCGGCGATATCGCCCGCCTGCACCATTGGGATGCTGTCATAAGTAAAGGCGCTGACCAGAGGCTTTTTCTCTAACAGGAAAGCCTGAGCTTCTTTCAGTTCAGATGGCTCAACCGAGTTAACGCTGTTGCCGTTCATAATCAGAGCGACACCGATGTCTTCACGCATGTCATCCAGCATGGCAATTTTTTTACCCTGCCCTGGCAGTGCGAAGAATTCTTTCCAGGAAGACAGTTCGCCCACGGCCTTTTTGTTGTAAACAATACCGACTGTGCCCCAGGCGTACGGCAGACAGTATTCACCCTTCGGATCGGTAGCGGCTTTCAGGTGGCGGGTATCAATGTTTTCAAAACCGGCGGATTTATTAATGTCGGTTTTTTCCAGCATATTCAGATGCGACATGATGTCCTGCATATGCACAGACGGGAAAATAATGTCGTAACCGCTGGCACCAGCCTGCAGTTTGGCCAGCATTTCTTCGTTGGAGGAGTAAGTATCCAGCGTCACTTTGATGCCGGTTTCTTCAGTAAAACGGGTCAGGATTTCCGGGTTGATGTAATCACCCCAGTTGTACAGGCTCAGGGTTTCTTCAGCCTGAACAGAGGCTGTGCCTGCAGCACAGGAAAGGCTGATACAGGCCGCAGCAAGTGCTTTCTTAATGTGCTTTTTGTTGGTTACTGCCGTTATTAAACCTTTCATCAGATCCACCTCAGGAAGTTAATGATTGCGTTAGTCCATCACTGATTTCATTCTATGAATGCCGGTACTATTCACTCAATAACAGATTATGTTATCTTTCTAACATTGTAATTTTTTACAATTAAATCAGTAGGTTACGTTAAATCTATAGAGTGCATTTAAGTATATTTCAGGCATTTGTGCACTACGGATGCACTTTTTTGTATAAAAATGCACCAGATGGCAACAGAATCCGGATAAACACAGGAGGGGCCTAACATTGGAGAACACCTTTTCGTCTGAAGGCAGTTTTATCCCGACCCGAACGGCGCAGCATATCCAGTCATTGATGTCAGAGTTATCACCATCAGAGGCCCGGGTGGCTCAGTATATTCTGCTCAATCTGCACCGCATCGCCTATGAAACCGGTGCCTCGATTGCCGAAAAAGCGCTGGTCAGTCCAATCACCGTCAGCCGCTTTCTGCGCCGCGCCGGCTACGAAGGTATCGGAACACTGAAGAAGGAAGTGCAGCAGGAAGCCATCGCAGTAACCGACGAAGGCTCCCACAGTGTTATCAGTGATAAACATATCAAAGCAACGTTTGATAAAGACCTGAATATTCTGGTGAATCTGTTCCGTCAGTTTGAAGGGGAAACCTGGAAAGGCATCGTCAACTGTGTAGCCGCCGCCGAGCGCGTGTATGTCTCCGGCTTCCAGACCATCCGTGGCGTGGCAGAAGACTTCAGCCGCCGCCTGTCTCTGGCGCGCCCCAATGTGCAGTATCTTTCCGCCCACGACAGTATGTTAGGGGAATGGCTGAGCAATAATCAGAAACGCTCGCCGCAGGAATATCAGACACTGATTCTGATCGACGTTGTACCTTATGCACAGGAAACCAGACTGTTGTGTGAAATTGCGTCAGAAAAAGGCATTCAGCTGGTTATTATTACCGACGAGTTCTGTTACTGGGCGAAGGAATATACGCCGCATATTCTGCATGCCAAATCCAAGACAGGATTATTTCTTGAAGCAACCTGGGGGTTGGTGCTGGCCGGCAACATGCTAGTGGATCAGGTGGCGCATAAGAATCCGGAAAGTAAACAACGGGCAAAGGATTGGTTTGACCTGGCTAAGCGGTTGAGTCTTTTTTAGCGGTTTAATTTTGTTGGGATGTGATTGAAAGGTTTTAAATTTTATTCTGAGTTGCGGTGGGCGGAGCCCACCCTTG
>NZ_DJIO01000135.1:0-49218 GCF_002433655.1 Thalassolituus sp. UBA6592
TTCAGTGCCAGCAGGTTGGTCTGTTCGGCGATGCCTTTAATAACATCAAGAACCGAGGCAATGTTGGTTGTTTCCGCAACCAGTTCCTGAATAACAGCACCTGAGTGGTTAACGTTATCCGCCAGAGACTGAATTTCACTCATGGCACTGGCAAACTGACCACTGACTTCCCGTGCAGACTGATCAGCGGATTTCGCTTCCACAGACACCTGCTGGGTATTGGACGAAACTTCTTCGATCGCCAGCCCCATTTCGTGGTTGGCGGTTGCTACTGTATCCATCAGATCTGAGTAGTCGGCACTGATGCGCTGACTGTCGTTGGCTGTGGACCTGAGCCCCTCACTGGTATGACTGAGGCCGCTGGCAACCTGTTGTATGGTGCTGATCATCTGCTGCATACCGCCAATAAAGCGGTTGAAGTTATCACTCATAACGCCGATTTCATCTTTGCCCATCTGTGGCATGCGGATGGTCAGGTCACCTTTACCTTCTGCCATCTGGCCCAGTACGCTGCTCAGCTGATTGATAGGACGGGTGATCAGGCGCGGGAAGAATATACCAACCAGCACGGCGATAATCAGTGCAGCGATCAGCAGAGTAATGATGGTGGTAATCGTTGCTGCTTTTGCTGCCTGAGCACTGGCAGTCAGGGTACCAGCCTTTTTCCCTATGGTTTCACCCAGTTCATCGAGAATTTCACGCAGGCCTTCAAACTCATCATTCAGGCTGGTGGTACTGATATCGGCGGCAGCTGTGAAGGAAATAAAACCGTCCACCGAGCGTTGCACCAGTTTTTCTGATTTTGGTCGCCACTCATTGAAAGCGACCAGAAATTTCTGCGCCAGTTGTTTGGTTTCAGCAGAAATATCCAGTGAATCCAGTTTGCCCAGGCGCTGCTGAATCTGATCGAGGTTCTCTTTGTGCATTTCGACAAAGTGATCTTCCAGCGTTCCTAAAGCGATGGTGCGTTCGGCTATCTGCGCCTGATACAGGTCGCGGTCGGCGTTGAGTACCAGCTGCAGGGCGGGAAAGTATTCGTTGTTAATATGCCCATAGCTCTTAGTGATGCTTTGCAGGGCGCTCAGCTGAACCCAGGATAAAACCGCCAGCAGTATTACCAGTACTGCGATTGGAGTAATCATCTTTTTAGCCAGGCTAAGGTCAGACCACCTCATTCAGACCTCCGGTCGTTATATGAATCAATGCCGTATTTTTACGGATGCTATATGAGGTTAGTTCACGACGGGGGTACCGCAACCGTGCTCGGTTGCGTTGGTGTGATTTTTATCAGTGGTTTTGTATACGGCCTGAGGAATCAGGCCGGAGGATCAGGTTGCAGACTGTTGCTGCTGTTCAGGCGGAACCAGCCGGCAATGCTGTAACGCTCGCGTTCAGCAGGCAGCACTTCGTGCGGAAACTCTTCGCTCAGAAATGTCACCAATGTTCCGAATCTTGGCATTACCCGCAGCAGCTCCTGTTCCTGTTGTTGCGGATCGTAAATCACCAGCTCGCCTTTGTGCTGGGTTTCCCAGTCCGGGTTCAGGTACAGCACGGTGGTCAGGATACGGTTGGCCTGTCCTTGAAAAGCGTCCATGTGCTTTTTGTAAAAATCACCGGGACGGTATTGAGCAAAGTGGCATTCATAACTGAACAGACCAAGAAACAGGCGGCGGTTGAGGTAACGCTGCAATTCCCCGGCATAGTCCAGCCACGCCTGTTCGTAAGTATTTTCGCTGGATAACCAGTGAATACGGTCACGGCGTACGAAGGTATTCAGCTGGTGATCCTGCTGACGCCCGGTACCGGCGCGATGAAAGTCCTGCTCGTTCATGCTGGAAATACGGTACAGCAGACCGGAACACAAGCTCAGTGGCAGTGCGGAGTGCTGGATGGAATAGCCCTGCTGAATCAGGTCGGAAGCGATGCTTTCAAACACCTGCTCCTGAGCTTCGTTCAGCATCAGTTGTGGGGATGGAGTCACTGTTGTTATTTTCCCGGGGCGAATAAGGACGCGGTTTTTACCGCATCCCCCGCCCACGGGAAAACAAAATAATTTACTGGTGTAGATAAAGAAATCTGCACCAGCAGGGCATCAGCCAGCCCAGATCACGGTAATGGCCAGAATAAAGAACAGGGCGCTGGTCAGGTAGCGGGCCAGATGCAGAGGCATGCGGCGCATCAGACGCTCACCAAAGTAGATGACCGGCACGTTGGCCAGCAGCATACCCAGTGTTGTCCCTGCGGTTACCCAGAATACTGAGCTGTATTCGGCACCAAGCAGTACGGTTGCAACCTGAGTTTTGTCGCCGATCTCTGCCACGAAAAAGAGGGCGCAGGTGGCCAGAAACGCTCCCCAGCTCTCATGGGTGTTGGTTTCATCATCTTCTTTATCCGGGATTAATACCCACAACGCCATCAGTACAAAGCCTGCAGCCAGGCCCCATTGAATATAGTGAGCTTCGGTCCAGCGCTGCAGCGCTTCCTGCAGCCACACACCCAGCCATGCGGATAAGGCGTGGTTAAGCAGGGTGGCGCACAGAATGCCCATAACAATGGCCGCTTTATTGCGGAACCGGATCGTCAGCAGCAGAGACAACAGCTGGGTTTTATCGCCAATTTCGGCAACAGCGACAACGAGGGTAGAGGTCAGGACTGCGGAATGAGCAAAGCTTTCGCTCAGGCCAGAGATAAGATCTGTCATTAGGAGATACCGGGCGGAAATTTTAACCAAAGACAAACATCGGTGTGCCGCCCTGGTCACTCCGGTATTTGTCTCAGGTCTCATCAAACCCGGGTCTCAGACCACAGGTTCCCGGCGCCATAAGCATGAGGCTTAATTATGTTGACGCAGGGGCCCGGCTGCTGGCGTTTAAACTGTGTTTAATGCCTCAGCGGGCAGATTACTCCCCCAAGAGAAAGCGCATCATATAGCAAATTTTTCCTGTTGTCAGTTCCATCAGATTTTTTTATCTACAACGGAAAATTATTTCAATTTACGTGACTGAACAGCGGTGAAACTATGCGCTTGTCTGAGGTTTCTGGCTGACTTATCCGGTTTTCTGGCACAGAAACAGATTCAGAAAATCCGTGGAGATACAGAGACATGAGCAACAGAAAAGAACAGGACGAATACGAAGATTACGACGATTTCACCCAGGCCAAAGCCAAAGCCCGGGGACGCAGTGCTGACTATGATAAAAAACGTCGTCGTGCTGAACGTATACTTGAACAGGCCCGCCTGCGCGATATGCTGGGCTATGATATCGATTACCCGGAAGTCTGATCCGGCGTCTGAGCATAATGTCAAAACAGGGTGCTCAGGCACCCTTTTTTGTCTTCAGCGTTTACTAAAACGGAAAACACTATGCTCAACCAGACCGCCTTTGGCGACATCTTAAAAAGTCTCATCCGCACACCTGCGGTGGTCAGTGCTGAACACTCTTTCTTTCGTGTGCTGCAGCGTGAGCTGGAAGAACGTGGCGCACGCGTCACCTGGTATGAAGGTCTGCTGGTTGCTCAGGGCAGCGAACCAGACAGCCTGATGCTGTCGGCCCACATTGACCGTCATGGCCTGATCTGTACCGGTCCGAACGAATTTCAGTACGCAGCGTTTGTTGCCGGCGGCCGTTCCGACCTGTTGGGAAACTCTGTTTCTGAGGAGCTGATGAAAACCATCGTGGACCGTTTTACCGGGGTTGATGTTTACGCTTATGAACCCTGGTCCGGTGCTTATCGCGGGCAGGGTTCTATTCAGTCGGCGCATATCTGTCCGCACCGTAACAACCTGATTTTTGAGCTGTCCGATATGGCTCATCTGGTAGCGGGTACGCCGGTGGCGTTCCGTGACAAACTGGTGACCGAAGATGGTCGCTTCAGTGGTCAGCTGGATAACGTACTGACGGCAGCCATGCTGGTGTATCTGTTTGAGCTGGGCTTTACCGGCACGGCGTTTTTTACCGCGCAGGAAGAAGCCGGACGCAGCTGGCGTTATCTGCTGGAATGGTTCCGCCGTTTTGGTGGTTCGACCAACCAGCTGGTGGTGGTGGATACCAGTCCGTATCCCGATACCGAAGCTGCAGATAAACAGCAGCTGGTGCTGCGTCACAGCGATGCCAACGCCAGCTTTAATAAAGAGCTGACCGGGAAACTGGCGAAGTTATGCCATGACCTCGGTATCAGCTACAGTTTTAAAGATGAGTATATCCGTGAGCAGAACCGTCAGCTGGCGGCGGACGGCCACGCCCCGAAATCCCTCGGCAGTACCGAGATGGGGCGTATTATTTCTGCCTCGCACGGGCTGGTGGATGGCACCACACTGCAGATTCCAACCACCGGATATCACACCATGAATGAAAGTGCGGCACTGAATTCCTGCGAAGCCTTTCTGCAGGTTCTGTGCGCGGTCAGCGGCCTTCAATATCCTTTGAGTCACTATGAACCTATGGCATAAAAAGCCTGAAAAAATGGCTTTACCGGATCCGGCAACGGAAGACACTGCAGCTGAGGTAGCTTACTTCTTTCCGTCGGGGCGAACTCAGACACTGCCCTGTCTGGTGTATGAAGTTGCCCGGGATTTTCTGTCTGCGCCAAGGCAGTATTGTCTGCTGCAGTTTGATGAAGAAGCCTGGATGGTGTCGGCTTCAGACGCCGGCGATGAGCTGGATTACGGTCTGGTTCAGCAGCTGACGGAAGACGATGAACTGCAGCTGATTTTTAACTGGCCGGACCGCTGTATTGAAGTTGTCTGTCAGCGTACCCGCATGGTTGAGCGCAGTTACCACGGCAGCTCGGCTGCCGAGGTACTGGTCCGCTGGCTGGCGGCGAAGCAATAGGCTGATTATTCATCGACCAGCATTGGCCGCTCAGGTTTGTCCACAACCTTAATAATGTGGAAGCCAAAACCGGTTTTTACCGGACCGCAATAAGGGCTGTCCTGCTCATGGCTGTACAAGGCTTCCAGCAGGTTTGCCGGTAACTGATCACTGTGGTGGTAGCCGGCAAAGCCCTGGTGTTTCGCCGAAGGACAGGCGGAATATTCCGCGGCCATTTCGCCAAAATCCGCTCCCAGCGACAGTTCTTTCATCACGTCATCCGCCAGCAGCGGGCTTTTCAGCAGAATATGGTGCAGGGCAATGGTGCTCATAACAGTTCCGGTATGTTGGCGGGAATGTTATGAGTTTAGTTTATGGACGGGATTTTTCGAGCAGAATACCGGCGCAGACTGAACTCAGACAAAACGCCAGGAACCAGTAAAAACCAACCTCCAGCTGCGCAGATACTTCGGCGGCTGCCTGCGCACTGAAAAACGCGATCAACAGGGCAATAACAAACACATCAACCATGGACCATTTACCGATGACGGCGATTACCCGCCACAGACGCGGGCTGTTACTGAACCAGGTATACAGAATCAGCGCCAGTTTCAGTAATGGGATAATCACGGAAAAGCTCAGGATCATCACACCAACGGCGGTGTAATTGAGTTCGTGCAGTTTGATAACGGTTTGCCAGATGGAGCGGGTTTCGTGGAACAGGCTGGTTTTCAGCCCGAACATACTGATACTTGCATCCACGGTCATGATCGGCTGAGTAATGCCGGGCCACAACAGCAGAAAACTTAACAGGGTTAGCAACAGGCCGGCCTTCTGGGCGCTGCTGTAAGCAGGGCGGACAGAAGGCACTTCAGAGGTCGGGCGGGCAGAGTCAGGTGCAGGCATTACTTGTCGGGCAGGGTGACGTTCAGTTCCAGCACCGATGTGCTGCCCTGATTCTCCAGACTGACGTTAATATCCTCATCGCCAATCGGCACGTATTTGCGGATAACAGCCAGCAGTTCCTGCTGCATCTGTGGCAGATAATCCGGACCATTGTTACGTGCGCGGTCGTGGGCAACCAGAATCTGCAGCCGCTCTTTGGCAACGGATGCGCTGGTTTTTTGCTCCTTGCGGAAATAATCCATCAAACTCATCGTATTAACCCCCGAACACGCGTTTCAGGAAGCCTTTTTTCTGCTTCTCAAGAAAACGGTGTGGGCGGTCTTCACCCAGATAGCGTGCAACAGCATCGGCATAAGCCTGACCAGCATCGCTGTCAGCATCATGAACCACAGGCACACCCTGGTTAGAGGCTTTGAGCACGGCTTCTGATTCCGGAATAACGCCGAGCAGAGGAATGGCAAGAATTTCTTCCACATCGGTAACCGACAGCATTTCACCGCGTTCCACACGCTCAGGATTGTAACGGGTCAGCAGCAGGTGCTCTTTTACGCTTTTGCCCTGTTCGGCCATGCGGGACTTGCTCTGCAGAATCCCGATGATGCGATCGGAGTCGCGAACAGATGACACTTCAGGGTTGGTCACGATGACGGCTTCTTCAGCAAAATACAGCGCCATCTGCGCACCGTGTTCGATACCGGCCGGTGAATCACAGACGATATAGTCAAAGTCTTCAGACAGCTCGTTCAGTACTTTTTCTACGCCTTCGTGACTGAGCGCGTCTTTATCACGGGTCTGGGACGCTGGAAGTACGTACAGATTGTCGAGACGTTTATCTTTGATCAGGGATTGTTTGAGGGTGGATTCACCCTGCACAACGTTGACGAAGTCGTATACCACACGACGCTCACAACCCATCACCAGATCGAGGTTGCGCAGACCTACGTCAAAGTCGATGACAACGGTTTTATGTCCCTTCATGGCCAGTGCTGCTGCAAACGCTGCACTGGTCGTGGTTTTACCCACACCGCCTTTACCGGAGGTGACAACAATAATTTTTGCCAAAGCCGTATTTCCCTGAAATTTCAATGTGCAGCGCAGTATTTATCAAACGCTGGCTATGTTCAAGTTGCCGTCATTGAGACTGATCACGACAGTCTTCAGATGTTCTTCCGGCGCGTCTTCAAATAACCGGTACTGACCGGCAATGGCCACCAGTTCAGCATCAAACTGCTGACAGCCGATAACAGCATTTTCATCGCCTTTTACGCCGGCTAATGCACGGCCGCGCAGGGCGCCATAAATATGAATATCACCGGTGGCCAGCACTTCCGCTCCGGCACTGACCATGCCGAGGATAATCAGATCGCCGTCGGTAAACAGCTGCTGCCCGGAACGCACGTTGCCGGTGTGTATTTTCACCGGACGGGTCGCGCCTGAAGCGGCTGCAGCATCTTCTGTTACACCCTCTGCTGCAGCGGTTGCTGTACTGCTGTCGCTGCGGCGGTTGCTGGCTTTGCCAAGGTCAGCCAGGGTCAGTTCGCTGCACTGAGCTTTATAGGCATCGTCGGCGTTGCGCACGGCAACCGGTAACAGGCCGTTATCGCGACACAGGCCGATCAGTTGAGCCAGTGGCAATACACTGGCGTCCAGGCCGCTCAGGTCAAGCAGGCAGGGCAGGTTACTGAACAGTGCCGGGGCTTCTGTTTTTTTGTGGCTCAGAACCGCTTCGATCTCTGCGGCATCTGAGCTATCGAAGTGCAGCGTGGTCAGTGAAACTGACCCGGCTTTTAACTTAACCGCACCCATTTCAGGCTTTGGCCTGCAGCGGAAACTGATCAAAGCTGATGTTGCTCAGACCTTCGCGCAGTACACGGCGCAGGTTGTGGTGGTTATCCACATCCGGGGTGGCCAGAACATCGCGATAGTGTTCACCGAAGCAGCGCAGAGCCTGTTCACTGCTCAGGCCCAGAGTTTCTGCCAGGGCAAATACCCGGGCACTGCCCTGGTTCTGGTCAGCGCTGTTACTGACGTCGCCATTCTGAAAAGCGGTAGGGGTAAATTCAAACCAGGTGTCGATGAAGGTAAGAGTGTCGGCAAAAACGTGACTGTCGGTGTTGATGGAGTTTAAAAATTCGTTTTTTGCCTGATCAAAATCGTTCACAAATATTCCTCAGCTTACAAAGACTTAACAAAGTGGGCTAAGGCTACCACTGTGCGTGGCGCAGCGCTATGCGTCTTGATTCTTTGTCTGTATGTATATACAGTACTTTTATGAGTTACCGTTCAGGTAGTAGAAATATGAGTTCAGATCGTATCGCATCCGCGGTAGCAGAGGGCGCTATCGGCCAGGGGTATACCACCTCTGCTGCAGACGCTGCTGTTTTGCCGGAGCTGCAGGCTGAGCAGCTGCCTGCGCAGAAACGTAAGGTGATTCATATCGACTGCGACTGTTTTTTTGCCTCGGTGGAGATGCGTGAAAACCCGGCGCTGCGCGATGTACCCATTGCCATCGGTGGTGCCGCTGACCGACGCGGTGTGATTGCTACCTGTAATTATCCGGCGCGTACATTTGGTGTGCGTTCCGCCATGGCGACGGCTCAGGCGAAAAAGTTATGCCCGCACCTGCAGCTGTTACCCGGGCGTATGGCGCTGTACCGCGAAGTCTCTGCCCAGCTGATGGATATTCTCGCGCAGTATGCGCTGCAGCTGGAGCAGGTTTCGGTCGACGAAGCCTATCTGGAAATCGATCCTGAGCTTAATGCCACAGCCATTGCCGAAGAAATCCGTCAGCGGGTGCGTGAAGAGCTCGGTATTACCGTATCGGCCGGCATAGCGCCGAATAAATTCCTCGCCAAAATTGCCTCCGACTGGAATAAGCCTGATGGCCAATGGGTCGTGAAGCCATCGCAGGTGGATGAATTTGTCTCCGGTCTGGCACTGAAAAAAATTCCCGGTATTGGCCCGGCGATGGAAAAAAAGCTCACGCTGTACAAGCTGCATACCTGTGCCGATGTGCGTCAGTGGCCGTTAGTGGAACTGGTACGTACTTTCGGTCGTACCGGCGCAATCCTGTATGAGCGGGCGCAGGGAATTGATCATCGTCTGTTGAATAACGAGCGGCTGCGTAAATCCATCAGTGTTGAGCGTACCTATGCACAGGACCTTAATGGGGAATACGAATGCTTACAGCAGATTCCCGAATTATGGGAGCGCTGGCAGGAACGGGTGGAACGCAGTGGCTGGCGCACATCAGCGCTGGCGCCATTCGTTAAAGTGAAGTTTGCCGATTTTACTCAGACTACTTTGGCAGACAGTCATGAAGAAGCGAACGGCGAGGGATTTGCCCGCTTATTGCAGCTGGCGCTCAGGCGCGAGAATAAAGCCGTACGCCTGCTGGGGATTGGTGGACGTCTGCCGGAAACCGATCCCAATCAGATGTCCCTGTTCTGATATTGGTTATCTGTGCCTTAATCTGTGTCCGAAGAGGCGTTGCTTACAGCAGGCCGCTGAACATACCGATTGGCCAGATCACCAGAGATAACTGGCTGATTAACAGTCCCAGTGCCGCACCGACCAGAACGTCCGTCGGGTAGTGCATGCCGAGAATTACCCGCGACAGCGCCACCAGAATGGCAAAAGGCACAACCAGCCAGAACAGCGCCGGGGCAAATACACAGAAAAGTACGGCAAAATTGACCGCATTCATGGTGTGCCCGGACGGGAAACTGTACAGGTCCAGTGGGGCGGTGTGGGCGTTAATGGCATCCCAGGAAATAAACGGACGCTGACGTACCAGACGATTTTTTAGCTGGCTGTAAATCAGTACGCAGGTCAGGCCAGTGATGGCCATGTGACCGACGGCTTCCAGGCCACGGGCGCCCATGGTCAGCGGCATGGCCAGTGCCAGTGTGTACCAGAAAACACCATCGCCCAGGCGACTGATGGCTTTAAAGAACAGACGCACTGACGTATAGCGTCCGGTGCGGTTCAGAAGCTGGCACAGATTCAGCTCAAAACGATCAGCTTTGCTGAACAGCAGAGCGCTTCGTGGCTGCAGAGTTTTGCTCATGTCCATAGCTGCTATCCTCATAGCGGTCACCTGACAGGTGGCGGGAAAATTCATCAACAATCCGCTCCCAACCAATCGCCAGAGCGCGGTTACGGGCGTTAGCGCGCAGCGTCCGCAGCCTGTTCGGGCTGTCGGTCAGGGTAGCTGCGCAGTGAATAAACTGCTCGCTGTCTGCAAACGCTGCGAGCATGCCGTTGTCGCCGTGCAGAATGTGTTCATGCCCGGCAGCGTAATCAAAACTGACGACCGCCAGACCGCTGGCCATGGCTTCCGTTACAACATTGCCAAAGGTGTCGGTGAGACTCGGAAACAGGAAAACATCGCCGCTTGCAAAGTGTGTGGCGAGGTCTTCACCACGCTGCATACCGCAACAGATGATTTCCGGATGTTGTTCACGGATACCGGCCAGTAATGGGCCATCACCCACCAGTACCATACGCACACGCTCATCGGCTTCGTGCAGGCGGCGATAGGTTTCCAGTGCCAGTTCGAGATTCTTTTCCGCGGCGATGCGCCCGACGTACAGCAGCACCACATCATCCGCGCGGGTGCCCCAGCGCTGGCGCAGTTCGTCACTGCGTTTACGCGGGGTAAAGAGGTTGCTGTCAACGCCGCGGGAAAACACCTGCACATTGTTAAAGCCGTGGCCAGTCAGCTGCTCACGCTGTACACCAGTAGGCACCAGAGTGGCGGCAGTCAGATTGTGGAAATGACGCAGATAACGGTAAGCAAGGCCTTCCAGCCAACCCAGGCGATAGTGTTCGATGTACTGATGGAAGTTGGTGTGAAAACCACTGATGACACGGATGCCGGCTTTACGTGCAGCCCGTACAGCAGCCCAGCCCATCGGGCCTTCGGTGGCGACATAAACCGCCTGCGGGGCAAAGCGTTTGAGTGCACGGGTAATGCGGCCGGATACCGGCAGACCAAAGCGCAGGCTGTCATAGCCGGGAATTGGCAGGCCGGGCAGACGCAGCAGATCATCGGCCTGATCGCATTCAGTGTCATCTTTACCCTGACGCGGACGGATCAGCTGAACCTGCACGCCGCGGGCACGCAGTCCGCGCACCAGATGCCCCAGCGTATTGGCAACGCCGTTGATCTCGGGGGCAAAGGTTTCTGTCACTATGGTGACCCGCTGCAGGGCGGTCTGGCTCATAAGCATCACTGTTCAGGTATCTGAGTGATACTTTGCGCAAGCTATGTGACAGTTATCTTGCAGCCTTGTGACAGTCTGGTGAAGTCAGATTAATCTGAGAAAAAGGCAGGAAATCCGCTGGCCTGTCAGGCGCACAGGTCAGCGGAAAAGGTGAGATTACGCCGTCAGCGATTACGATCTTCGCGATAGTATGACGGTGCATGCTGGGTCCAGCGACGGAAGGCTTTGCGGAAATTGGATGGATCGGAATAGCCGACCAATGCCGCCAGTTCTTCGATCGGCAGATTGGAATTGCGCAGATATTCGATGGCCATTTCCTTGCGTACCTCGTCGAGAATTTTCTGATACGAGGTGCCGACATCCTGCAGGCTGCGGCTCAGGGTCCGGGTCGAGGTGGCCAGATGGCTGGCAACGGTATCGACCGGCGGAAAGGTGCCCGGGTTACTGAGCAGAATGCGCCGCACTTTGGCCACCACACCTTCTTTCGGGCCCATCCGCGCGAGAATATCGGCACACTGAGCTTCGGCCATGGCGGCCGTGGCGCTGTCAGCCATGGTGACCTGAGTATCCAGCAGGGTACTGTCGACAATAATTTCTGTACGCGGCTGATCAAACAGCACCGGGCAGCCACACAGCTCACTGTAGGTATCTGCGTAGTCCGGTCGTGGCTGATTCAGGTGTACTTCCCTCGGGGTCAGATGTTGCCCCGACAGAAAACGCGCCAGCGATATAAAGAGGCCGATAAACACATCACACAGCATGCGGTACATGGGCTCATAGGGGATGTGTGATGTCAGGCGGATGGCGCTGGTGTCGCGCTGTTCGATCATTTCAAACGTAAACGCCGGGTCAACCAGACTGTGATATTTCAGGCCCAGGCGCACCGCACTGCGCAGATCAGCGCAGCTGAGAATGGCGTAGCCGAGCATACCCAGCTGATTGATATTGATGGATGTGCCCAGATCCAGCCCGAGCTTATTATCAGGATAATGGCGGATAAGATTATCCGTCAGACTGATGATCTGCTGATACGTCAGGCGTGTGGATGGATCGGACAATTGTGCTTCGGCCAGCCCTGTGCCGTTCAGCAGTACCTGAACGTCAATCCCCCGCTGCCCGCCAACCCGGATCATTGTCGCCGGGATATTTACCGGAACCAGTGGTTCGGTCAGACTCCATGTTCCTCGGATCATCTGAGTACCGTTATTGTTATATGGTGATAATGGGTGCAATGCCAGACTTCTCGATGGCCTGGTCAGCTGTTTACCTCACCGACAGAATGACAGGCTTACCTGTTAAATCAAGTAGTGACTGGTCTGTAAAGGACAAACGGTCGTGAATTCTGGCGTAATGGATCGGGTGAATTACCGCCGTGCCGGAACAGACTTCAATGGTTACGGAAGGGAAAATGATGGCGGCCGAGCCAGCGGCCGAATTCGATAATATGCTGGCTGGAGCGCTTGTTCAGCAGATTCAGAATGACCTGGTTCAGCTTACGGTTGTTTTTACGGGCGATCAGAAACGCCAGATCACTGCGCCGCCATTCAAAGTCCGCCAGAGTGGCGGGTAATCCGGCCTGCTCCAGCAGCGCATAAAATGCCTCCGCGCTGTCGCGGGTCAGCAGCAGCCACCAGTACTCAGCGTGAATGCGGTCGAGTACTTTGTCGTTGATGCTTTCAACATTGATAAGTGTGTTAATATTGGCGTCACGCTGTTTCTTCTGCGCGTGCAGAAGCAGACCAGCAAAGGCGGCAGAATCGCTTTTGTTCAGCCAGTAATAACGGCCATCCCATTCGCGATACACCATACGGTGCGGTTTGTTTTCCGCTGGAAAAGCTTCCTGTCGCAGACGGTCAAAGTCTTCGGCGCTGTCGTGGGGAACGTCTTTACCGACGTGTTCTGCCCAGCTGTAGAGGTTCGGCCAGTCTTCATCGTGGGCACTGTGCTCAAGCCCGTCGATGGCGCTGATGGATAATGAGCGGTTGAACTCGCGTTCGCTGATCAGCTTTTCCAGCAGGCCACACAGAGGTTTCCATTCTTCGCCGGCTTCTATCAGGGATTTGCCGGCGTCGCTGAACACCGCGTGCAGGCTGAGCCAGCGGTGACTGAGAAAGCTGTGGGGGTTAAGAACGCCCAAATTCCCCAGATGCGCTTCTTTGGCCGCCTGACAGGCATACCAGGCGGGAAACATTTTCTGAATCAGGCCGTTAAGTAAGCCTTCCAGATCCACATTGGGCGAGGGGCTGCGGTTTGTCATAAGGTGTTTTCGGGCAATTTGCGTGCTCAGGTCTATGCTTCCTTTAAGTAAAGCAGCTCAGGGCAGAATCGCACTGAGATAATATGCAGGAGATTATTAATGGCGGACAACAACATTCCCTCGCCGTTAGAAGTGCTGGCCCGCATTGATGCCGCGCTGGAAAACTCCGGCCTGAAGACTCTGAAAGCTGAACGCGAACCTGTGCCTCTGTTCCGCCAGCTGCTGAGTGAATGGCTGATGGAGCAGGGCGTGGAGAATGCCGATCGGGTTGAATGGTGTGGCGATCTGTCGACACTGCTGCAGCATCACCGGCTGAGTGAACTGCGCAACAGCGTGCGTAAATGTTATCAGGAGACCTGTCAGCTGAGCCGCGCCCATGGCCGTCTGACGCAGTGGAACCAGAAGGAGCTGGATAAAGAGTACGATGCCATCATCCTGCACATCGATCAGTATCGGCTGAATCAATCCGGCGGTCAGGGTTACTGAACGCCGCCTCTGTTCGTATAATCCGGCTTTTACCGGGAATTTATTGATATGTCTGTTGTATATCTTGCGGTTGGCAGTGTCAGCGGCACAGCGATGGCTGTGGCTCAGACGGTAAAGGATCAGCTGCAGTCTCTGGGTCACACCGTGATTCAGGAAGAAAACGCATCGGTGGAAGGACTGAACAGCAGCGGCTGTGATGCGGTGCTGATCATTACTTCAACGACAGGTCAGGGCGATCTGCCGGCCAATATCATCCCCTTTTACGTTGCTCTCGAAGAACAGTTCCCGCTGCAGAATGGTCGTCCGTTCGGCGTGATCAGCCTGGGCGACAGCTCTTATGATTCCACTTTCTGTAATGGTGGCGCTTTATTTGAAGAGCGTTTTTACGAACTGCAGGGAACCCAGCCAGTGCCGCGCGTTACCATTGATGCCATGGAAACCATCACCCCGGATGATGACGCTTTGTTCTGGCTGCAGGAATGGGTTGAGAAAGTACTCGGCTGAGTTGTACTGGCGCATGTGAGGTAAAAAACGCCTTATTGCGTGATCCGGGCCGAGGCTATGTTGTGCATCAGGGTATTGAGGCGGGTGATCTGCTGGCGTTCAGAGTAGCCGGTGCCACGCTCAGTGAACTGCTCTCGGGCATTGTCGAGAATTGCGACTGCGTCGAGGGTGTCTTCTTCATTCATGTCGCTGCGCGCCATGTGAATGGCGGCGAAGGCATTAAGATCCGAGGTGCTGACAAGACCATATTGCTGCAGTTTCTGCTGCAGTGCGGAAGTCTGATCCGGCGTCAGAGCGTGCACGTCAAAGTCGGTAGCCACCGCACTCACCATTAAGGCTCTCTGAGACGGGGAGTAAAGCCCATTCAGGTCCGCCGCTTCTGCGCTGTCAGTGGCGGCGTTTACTGCATTGGCAGCCGCTGCCTGCTGGGTGCTGGTGTCGTTGCCAGGAGCTGGCTGATGTTGCAGATAGTTAGTCAGTGCGCTGAGCATAGTCGTGTTTCTCCTCTCTGAGGGGGACTATGCAGCGCCTGTGCCAGTCGCGCAGTGAGCGTGTAAAGCCCCGTCAGAAGCGGTATTGCACCGCTAAAACAGGACCGAAAGCGGCAACCTGCCAGCGTTGGGCGGCAGAGTTTGCCGCTGCCTGCCGGTAGTTGCCGTTGTTGTAGTCTTCCTCTGCCTGCATCATCTGCGTGGGGGCGGTATAGATTTTAACTTCGGAGGCGATTACCCCGCTGATGAAGGTCATCCAGCCGTCGTCCGGACGTTTGTCATCATAGGCGACCGCCAGCCCCGCCAGCCCATTTACCAGCGTTGACAGTGCATGACTGGTAAAACTGCGCTCATAGCGTTCGCGGCTGGCTGCGGCGCTGAGCCAGGCTTCTGCCTGCAGCAGTTTGGCCTGCTGCTGTTCTTCATTGTCGTCTGGCATGGCCGCCAGCTGCCCGGCGTAGTTATGCGTTTGCATGGGATTGAGCAACATATCTGCGGCGCCCAGCAGGCTGGTGGTAAAGCCGGTCGCTCTGTCATAGCGGTTATGGCTGCCCTCTGTTTGGGTGTAGGCAATGCCGTTAAGCACCGTTACCCCGGTAAAAATACTGAACCAGCCGTTCTGCCATAACCTGGAATTCTGTTCCGTTTTATTAAAACTTTGTTGAATAAAATTCAGCCTTTCGGTTTTTGCGGTGCTGGCCGCCTCGGCCGGAAGTATCATAAAGATCAGACCAAAGAAGACGACCGTGCGGTTTAGCATGTGGATAAAGCGCATAAAATAAGCCCCGTTTAGTGTGAGATAGCATTTTCTTATTGTTAATAACTGGCTAAATAAATTAGTGGTACTAAGGTACATAATATATAGAGTTATTGCACTAAAACGGGTGCGGATTTTTACCTATGGCGCATTCTGGCTGAAATACCCATGTAAATTAGTGGTTAATTCAGCATAATGTTTTTATACATAGCAGTAATGAGTATGCCCGGGAGTTCATGATGACAGTGGCTGGGCAAGCAGAAGTTGAGAAAACAAAACCATTAGAATATCAGGGAAGAAAGGCCAGCAGGGCTAAAAGTGAGCAGCGCAGGCGGCTGATTCTGGAAGCGGCATTACGCATCGTGGTGCACGATGGTGTACGCGGTATCCGTCACCGTGCCGTTGCGAAGGAAGCAGGTGTTCCCCTGGCAGCAACCACCTATTACTTTAAAGATATTGATGAACTGATCGTCGATACCTTTACTCTTTATACAGAGAAAGCGCTGTCCACGGTTAATGAGTTTACTCATCAGTTTTATCAGCCGATGAGCACCATGGCCGGTAGCGGGCATGACATTACCACGCCGGAAGGGCAGAAAGATCTGATCGACTTTATGGTTGAACAGCTGACTCTGTTTATGCGTGAGCAGATTGTTGCCCAACGTGACATGCTGGTGGTGGAGCAGGCATTCCGCTACGAAGCGATCGTTAACGAGCGTATTCGTGAGCTGGCGAAGCTGCACCGTACCGTGATTTTTGATCGCGCTGTGGAGTTCTTTTCGCAGGTGGCGCAGTCTCCTGAGCCAGCAGCTGACGCTGAAATTCTTCTCGGTCTGTTCCACTCGCTGGAATACCGCGCATTATTGATGGATCGGGCAGATGATCTGTCTCAGTACACGAATACGATCCGTCGTTACGTATCCCTGTTACTGCCTAATCTGCTCGATCAGATCAAACCCTGATCAACGCACACTTTGCGCTGTATCGCTTACAGCGCAAAGTGGTAGCCGTGGCGGGCCAGCATCATGCGCATCAGGCGCAATTCGGTATCGGATACTCTGTGCGTCGCATTGCAGTGTTCACACAGATAAAAGTGCTGCGTCTTTAGCAGATGCAGGCTGATATCCGTTTCTTCATCACAATGATCGCAGGTCATGGGTATCATGACTTTATCGGACAGGATCGTACTGACGTCGCCGGGCGCTGGTACTTCGGAACTGACCGGCAATGCTTGACTCATGTGCGACACCTCTCTGCAAATCTCTTTTAATTAACAACTGTTCTCAGAATAGCAGGCGCTGGAACGATGCTTGTGTCGTATCAGAGCGTTATCGTTAGATTTCGTAACACTTTGCGGCTGTGGTTACGGCATAAACAGTTACAGTGTAGTTCCCAAGTAGTGCCCCAGTAGTGTCTCAGTTACACAGAAAGTTCCCGGCATTGGCTTCGAATATTGTAAACACTCGTACCAATATGCTTTTTAACTGGTTCTTTCTTACTGGACACAGCTACTTTGTATCATTTCTGTAACCAGTTCGCCAATGGCGAGGGACGACGTCAGGCCCGGACTTTCGATCCCCAGTAACTGAATGGCGGTTGGAGCGCGGTGACTGAGCGTGATGTGAAAATCGGCAGCCGGCTGCTCCGCACTGTGCAGCTTGGGACGGATGCCCGCATAGTCCGGTTGCAGCAGCTCAGGATTGAGTGCCGGGAAATAGCTTTGTATTGCCTTGCTGAATTTCTCTTTCAGCTGTTCATCTACCTGGTAATCATCAATAACGCCCGCTGGCAGGTATTCGGTATCGGGTCCGAATTTTACCTGGCCACCCAGATCCAGCGTGGCGTGAATGCCCAGGCCCACCAGGTTGGTGTCCGGCAAAGGGTAAATCAGATGGCTGAAAGGGGATTTGCTGCTGTAGCGGAAATAGTGACCACGGCAGGGGTAGAGCTGAGGAACTCCGGCGGGGCTGGGTTGCAGGCTACCGGCCACGGTCTGGGCGTGCAGTCCTCCACAGTTAATCAGGGTGGTCGCTGAAACGGCAAAAGGTCTGTCTGACGTACTGGTCGTGATCTGCCATTGTGAGCCGTCGGCGTGGGCGGATAAAAAGCGGGTATTGCGTTGCAGCAGGGCACCGCGCCGTTGTGCCTGAGCGGCCAGGGTCTGCATCAGGTCGTGGCTGTCGATGATGCCAGTAGTTGGCGAAAAGAGTGCCGCTTCAGCCTGAACGGCGGGTTCCATGTCGTGCAGCTCCGTACGACTGAGCAACTGCAATGGTATTCCCAGACGCTCTCCGGTTGTCTGCAGTGCTGACAGTTTTGGGTGGTCGGCGGACGGCGCGACGATGAGCTTGCCGATTTGCTGGTGAGCGACTGAGTATTCCTGACAGAAAGCGTAAAGCAGTTCTTTGCCGCGCAGACACAGGCGTTCTTTCAGGCTGCCGGGAGGGTAATACAGCCCGGCGTGAATAACTTCGCTGTTGCGGCTGCTGGTTTCTGCACCGAACTGCGCATTTTTCTCCAGCAGCAGAACCTGACCATGCTGGCTCAGGTACCAGGCGCAGGCCAGACCGGTGATTCCGCCGCCAATAATGCAGTAGTCAAAATCCGCACTCATATCTCTGCTCTGCACCCATATCTGCTCAGTACCATTAACTGAAGGCAATTGTAGCGAAAGCATTCAGAGCAGTAACCGTCTCAGCCCTCGCGTTTTTCGGCACATTCATAATGGCCGGGGTCTGCATGGCAGCGCAGGCGGAACATCAGTTTCATCATACGTGGGTCGTAAACGCCGTCTGTGGTCAGAGTCAGACGTATCTGGCGCAACATTTCACGGTAGTCCAGTTCCATCTGCTCCGGCAGGTCGAGCCAGTAACCTTGTGGGATGTCAGATTCAGCCTGACGGATATGCTGCAGGGCTTTATCGAAGTGGGTAAAGGCGTATTCACGGCTACGCTGGGCAAAATCTGCGGGAAAACGGGAGGCGTAAATCACCAGCTGAAAATTCATCTGCGCCAGACTGAAGCGGTATATGCCGCCGCTGTCTCCGAGACCTTTGTACATTTCAAACGGCTGGTAAGCGATGGCCGGAGCATAAGCGATATCAACATCGCCGTTATTAAAGCGTGGGGCGAAGGTTGCTACGGTGGAGGGCACCATGGTGGCGCCTATATGCTCCACCACCTTTAATGACGGTTTATCGTAGTCCAGCGTGGCGATACGTTTGCCCGCAGCAGCGGCTACCGAGTTGATGCGTTTGTCGCGCACGTAAACATAGACCGCACCGCCAGGCATAATCCCCGCCACTTCATAATCGTCCTGACGCATATAAGGTGCCGCTTTTTCGCTGGCGAGCATGCCGATCAGGCTTTCCAGCTGCTGGTAATCCGTGATCCCGCCCAAGGCTTCAATGCTGGCCGTGAACTGATTGTATGGACGGACACGGGTTCCGGTAACGCCCATAGCATCGCACTTTCCCGCATTGAAGTCCGCCAGCACAACGGCTTCACTGGTATAGGCCTTCAGCGTCAGATTGGCGCCCCAGTTCAGCGCGCTGGTCTGATAATCGCGCATGGCATTGAATACCGGCCCTTTGCTGCCGACCGGGTCGAACACACAGAAGATCCGCTCTGGCGCAGTAGAGGCTGCTCCTTCTGCGTTCAGGCTGGCAGAGAGAAGAAGCGCGCTCAGAAGCAGAAGCAGCTTTGTGTTGCCGGCCTTGGTCCGGGAAAGATTTGTTGCACAGGAGAACATGCTGGAAGCCTTTTATTATTATTGGAGTCTTGCACGGAACGCACGGTAACCGGGCTGGCGTGTCTGTGCAGCCATGAGTAAGATACGCGCCGCAGCGTCCGTCAGCACCCGGATAAACAGAATAACTGGCCGGATATATCAGATCAGGCCAACGACAGACAGGTTATGTTTAATGAATGCAGCGCAGTTTGAATCCATTTCTTTATTCGTCGGTATCGGAGCCCTGATCAGCCTGATGGCATGGATTGTCTATGATCTGGGAAAACGCTCAGATGCGGGCAAGTTCGGTATGTTTGTACTTTTCTTTGCTCTTGGATTGGGCGTTGTTGGTTTTCTGATCAAAACCGTCATCGTGGAGTTCATGGATCTCTGATGCCAATGGCATCGCTGGCGGGGGCGTGAGCGCCCACTATCTGTCATATAAGGCCATAGCTACCCACGAAACCGGTCACAGGTGACACTGTGGACGGAGTTGGCTGGCAGGCGGCATGTTCCTTGACTATACCTTGTGAAGATCCCCTTCCCGGGGCTACAAGGAGTGGTTATGACTGCCGCCAGAGCTTTACCTGTGAATGATTTCAGACCAGGATTCCGCCTGCCGCCGTCTTTGATGAAAGGATTGCGGGGCAGTGCCTATCTGTCCAATGTACCGGTCAACCCGGATCAGCACAGCCTTGCCGGCTGCACCCCACAGCTCAGTGAACTGATTGAAGAAACACTGCCACTGGTCTGGCATCTGCTGACCCGCAGCGGTCAGAGTGGCGCTGAACCCGTGTGTTTTATCTATATTAATCCGCGAACATCACTCGCTGATAATGCCGCCGCGCTCGTGCAGTTGTTTGGTCAGCTGGATGGCATGCAGGCGGCTGTCGTGCCGATTTCTGCCAGCCATGCGACCATTCTGCATAGCTTCCGTATGGCGCTGCCATCGCTGTCCGGTGGCCGTGTCAGTAAGGTACGCCTGCTGTACATTGGTGACAGCGCTAACCGCGGCCCCATGGAAGCCATGGCCAACGAGAGCCACATGCCGTTTTCTTACCACGCGCTGTATTGATTTAAGTTGGCGCCTGCTGGCTGTGAATTGCTAAACTGTCGTATCTGACAGAGGAGCTAGTTATGCCAGAACAAAAACTCAAAGAGCAGTTGCAGACCTTGCACGATACGCTCGAACAACATCCGGAACTGGATGACGAAACCAAATCCCTGATGCTGAAAATTGCCGCTGATATCGAAGCTGCGGAAGGCGATGCCGTCGCTGACCTGAGTGATATGGTACAGGAGCAGGCTGTGCAGTTTGAGCAGGATCATCCAACTCTGTCCGGCGTTCTGCGCCAGATCGTTGATACCCTGGGACGCATCGGCGTCTGATCGTAACCTCAGCCTGAAGGAGAAAGCCCATGCGCCACATGCCTGTTCTTGCCGAAGTTATGACAGCATTTCCGGTCCATGTCGATGAACAGATGCCTCTGGTCAAAGCCGCGGAAGTGATGCGTGAGCATGGCTGCCATCATTTGCCGGTCATGGACGATGCCAATCAGGTGGTGGGGCTGCTGACGACTGAAGAACTGCGCCTGGCAGAAACGCCGGGGCACAGTATTGAGGATGCGGGTGAGCTGACGGCCGGGGATCTGTGCCGCCGCCAGCTTAAGCAGGTTGATCTTCATACCCGGCTGGATGTGGTACTGATGGGCATGGCCGATCAGGGCATTAATGCGGTGCTGGTACTGAAACAGGACAAACTGGCGGGTATTCTGACCAGTCAGGATGCCTGCCGGGCATTTGCTCTCTGGTTGCAGAAAGAGTATCTGCCGGATGATGACCCAGGCGTAGCCTGATCACTATTTGCACCGGCATGGAACATTACTCAGGTTCCATTGTTAACAAATGGCGCACATAATGCGCCATTTGTCGTAGATCGAACAGAATGATACTTTGGTTTATGGCTGAGTTCCCGCGTAATACGAGTGTTACGCAAACATGGTACGGTCCTTGCGAAGGGTAAAGTTCAGGAGGAACAGCCCATGTATAAAATCGCCGAAATGCAGGACTATCGCCAACCCGCTCCAGCTGCTTCAGTAGCCGCTACTGCCTGGTTGCACAAGGTTACCGAAATTCTGGAAGGTCGTTACCACGACGACGAAGCTATTCAACAGCTTCTGATGCTGGTAGCCGATCAGACGGGTCTGAGCAACGTTTCTGTTGCGTTACCGGATTCCCCAAGCCGTTTCAAGGCGCAGTATTGTTCAACCGGAGTCACTAACGGTGTTTACAGCTTTGCTGTTCAGCATGCGCTGTGCCGTCAGTTTGAGTCCCGTGAATGGCTGGTGATCAAAGAGGGCAGTGAACGCCCGGAACGCTTTGAGCCGACCGTTGATGCACTGAGCAAAGCTGACCGCTGTCTGCTGGTACCTCTGATGCTGCGTCAGTCTGTACTGGCCGTTATGGTACTGGATCTGCGTGGCCGTAACGAAGATCTGGATCTGACCATCGTTAACTTCTTTGGCGCTCAGATTGCTCACGTACTGGCAACTCAGGTTGTACCAAACTTTAAAACTCTGTACGCGCGTCCTTACCAGCGTGTACAGGCTGATGAGCTGAGCGAAATCCGCGCGGCCATCGAGAAGTGCAATGGCAACAAAACCATGGCTGCCAAAGTACTGGGTCTGACACCACGGCAGCTGCGTTACCGCCTGTCGAAACTGTCAGAAGAAGAAGCCTGAGTCCTGGCTGAAGACTGTTCTTCATGAAACTGTCATGGTCTGACAGGCACACTGGGTAAATTCTACCCGGAGTGTCCGTCAGAGCATGAGATCAGTATCTTCAGCGCAATATGGATCAGGCCCGATACGCCTGGCTATCGTCACCGAGACCTATGTGCCCGATGTGAATGGCGTTGCCAATTCTTTACGGCAATTGCTGAAGGCACTGGACCCGGAACAGTTCCGTATTCAGATCATCCGCACCCGTCCCCGTGAGGACTGGACGCCAGAGCACGACGAAATCTGGTGTCGTGGTGTCAGCATCCCCATGTATCCCGATCTTCAGCTGGGCCTGCCTGCCAGCGGTAAAATCCGCCACGCATGGGAGAGTTTTCAGCCTCATATCGTTTATATCGCCACCGAAGGTCCGTTAGGCATTTCAGCGCGCAAAGAAGCGCAGCAGCGCGGCCTGCCGGTATTGAGCGCTTTCCACACCAATTTTCATCGTTACAGCAGCTTCTATGGTCTGGGCTGGGTGCAGACCTTTACCCTGAACTGGCTGCGTCGCTTCCATAACCGTACCGCCATGACCATAGTGCCGTCGGAAGATATTGCGCAGAATCTGCGTCAGGACGGCTTTGATAACGTGCGGGTGCTGTCCCATGGTGTTGATTGTGATCTTTTTCACCCGCGGCGCCGTTCGGCAGCTCTGCGTGAGCAGTGGCAGGCAAGTGAAGCGACCCGGGTATTGCTGTACGTTGGCCGTATCGCTGCAGAGAAAAATATCCCGCTGGCGATTGATGCCTGGCGGGCATTACGCGACCGCGGCGATAACGTGCGCCTGGTGATGGTCGGTGACGGTCCGATGCGTGCGGAACTTGAGCGCGAGTACCCGGAGATTGTCTTTGCCGGAGTGCAGACCGGTGAAATGCTTGCCCGCCATTACGCTTCCGCTGATATGTTCCTGTTTCCCAGTCAGACGGAGACCTTTGGCCTCGTCACTTTGGAAGCCATGGCCAGTGGACTGGCGGTGGTCGCTTTTCCATTGGCGGCCGCAGCTTTACATATCCGGGATGGAGAAAACGGCCTGCTGGCGGCGTCCTGTGACGATCGTGCCTTTATTGAGTCTTCTCTCGGTATCCTGAACCAGAATGTTGCAGTTTTGCGACAGAATGCACGGAAGCAGGCAGAATTTGCCAGTTGGAAAAGCATTGCCGATCAGTTCTCAGTACTGATAAATGCTGAGCTGGTGGGCTCTGCAGCAACTTTACAGAGCACTGACAAAAGAATGGTATAAGCATTGCTAAACCCCCTTGACATTGAATTATAAATAACCGGGGGAAACGTATGGAATTTAATCGCCATAACATCGCTCTTCTGCAAAAGATTAAACGTCTGGCAAAAGATGAGCAGGGTTACGTGATTCATTTTGACTCTGATACGTTAGAGAAAGATCTGCGCCTGCTGGTCAAAAGCGGCGTCAGTCAGGAGCTGCTGATGCTGGTTGAGGAATTTCTGCCGACTCAGGAACCACCGGCAAAAGCCGAGATTCACCGGGTGTATCGCGGCAGACAGATTCTGATCGATGACGCTGAGCGCGCACCACGCAATCAGCGTATTTACCGGGGCCAGGTGGTAACAGCCTGATTCCTGCAGACCCGTAAATAAGGATTTTTACGGGCAGCTGATTCCCGTCAGTGATGCTGACACCTGTCATCTCCCTCACTCCATTTTTTCGCAATATTAACGGCACGGATTCAACGCGCAGAGCACAGGTCGTTTGCCTGAGCAAGAGCACTGCCGCTACTATAAGAATCTTTCCCCGGTTCACTGCAACCGCAGACTGGCGGGTGATAAAAACAACAGCGGAGCACAGCTCTCAGCAGGGATGTCAGCGGGGAACTTCATGTTCAGGTTTGTCTCGTCAGGGCGCGGCTTGCCCGGTTTAACCGGTATTGCGATTACCTTCCTTATAATTCTTTTGTCCCTGAGTCCAAAAGGCATGGGGCAGTGGATTCAGCGCCTCGATTACCTTCTTTACGACTGGCGCTTTGCCGCCGGACTGGCGCTTGAACCGCAGACAACGGGCGGGCAGCCCATCGTTATTCTTGATGTGGATGAGCGCTCACTTGCCACCGAAGGACGCTGGCCCTGGAGTCGTTTCCGTCTGGCCGAACTGGTGGACCGTCTGGCAGAGGCCGGTGCTGTGGTGACTGCTTTTGATGTGGTGCTGTCGGAGCCTGAACCTAATCCGCTGGATGAACTGCAGCAGCGTCTGAAATCTCATGGAGAGGGCAGTGAAGAGCTGAATGAAGACTGGCGCCCACTGGTTGATGCCGATGCCCGCTTTGTCGAAAGTCTGCCTGCCACAGATGTGGTGTTGGGTAATTTTTTTCTGGATGAAAGCGGGGTATCTGTCGGTGCTTTACCCAAGCCGGTTTACCGCCTGTCTGCAGAGGAAATTAACCATCTGGTCGTTATCACCAGGCCGGGCTATGCAGCCCCGCTCACTGAGCTGCAGCAGGCCGCGGCAGACGGCGGCTTTGTTACCACACTGAACGACGCCGACGGTGCCATACGCCGGGCGCCGTTGCTGATCCGCTATGGCAATGAACTTTATCCGTCGCTGGCACTGGCGACCCTGACCACTTATCTGTTTGACCGGGTAATACAGCTGGAAAAGGCCAGGATCGGCGATGTTGAAGTGATCCGTGGGGTTGGTCTGGGTAATATGTTTGCCCGTACGGATGCCTCTGGTCAGGTCATTGTGCCGTATCGCGGCGGGCGCAAAACGTTCCCGTATTTTTCCGCTACTGATGTGCTGCAGGGCAATATTCCGGACGGCGCACTGGAAGGTGCGATTGTGCTGGTGGGAACCTCGGCAATCGGCCTGGCTGACCTCAGGACCATGCCGCTGGAAACCCAGTATCCCGGCGTCGAAGTGCATGCCACCATCATCGACGCGTTTCTCAACGATGGTTTTCCTTACCGCCCTGAATGGGAGGCTGGTGCGACCCTGACGGTGTTGGTACTGCTTGGGGCTCTGCTGTCTTTGTGGCTGCCATCACTGGGGCCATTATCTGCCGTGCTGCTGAGCACGTTGGCGGCGGCATTGCTGGTCGCCGGTAATCTTGCGCTGTGGGTTAATTACCGGCTCGATCTGCCGGTAGCGGCGGCGCTGATTCTGGCAGTATCACTGACCATGCTGAATCTGGGCTGGGGCTTTACCCGGGAAAACCGCAGCCGCCGCCTGTTAAAAGGCATGTTCGATCAGTACGTACCGCCCGCTCATATCGACCGTATGGTGAAAGACCCGGATGCCTATCACTTCACCGGGGAGAGTAAAGAGCTGTCGGTACTGTTCAGTGATATCCGCAGCTTTACCAGTATTTCTGAAGGATTGAGTGCTGCAGATCTGAAAGCCCTGCTGAACAGCTATTTTACCCCGGTAACCAAAGTGATTTTCGATCATGAAGGCACCATTGATAAATACGTAGGCGATATGGTGATGGCTTTCTGGGGGGCGCCACTGGACGATGAACGGCATGCCAGTCATGCCATAGCTGCAGCGTTGCAGATGCAGCAGGTGACGCGCAAACTGAGCGTTGAATTTGTACAGCGTGGCTGGCCGCAAGTCGCCATCGGCATTGGTATCAACACCGGGCTGATGAACGTCGGTGACATGGGGTCTTCTTACCGCCGGGCCTATACCGTGCTGGGTGATGCGGTGAACCTGGGTTCGCGTCTGGAAAGTCTGACCAAGTTTTACGGTGTTGAAATTCTGGTCAGTGAATTTACCCGGGAGCAGGCCGGCGATTACCTTTTCCGTTTTATTGACCGCATTCAGGTGAAGGGCAAGGAAGAAGCCGTGGATGTGTACGAGCCTGTCTGTCTTGCCGCCGATGCTGGTGAAGAACTGCTGACAGAGCTGGATGATTACAGCCGTGCCCGCGGATTTTATCTTCAGCAGCAGTGGGATAAAGCCAGCGTGCTGTTTACTCATCTTGCCCAGGCCCATGGCGCAAAGATTTACCACATCTATCTTGAGAGGATAGCGGAGTTAAAAGATCAGCCGTTGCCCGGGGACTGGGATGGGGTGTATCGCCATACCAGTAAGTAATCGATCCAGTAAGCAATCGTTGTTCAGCGGATAAAAGAAAAGCGCCGTATGGCGCTTTTCTTTGTTCTCAGCACGGTGAGTATTTACTGCAATGTGCCCGGGAATGAGCTCCAAATCAGCAGACCGTTGAGTGTACGCGGGTCCGGATTGATGGAGTCGATAATGGTCTTCAGATAAAAGGCGCTGAGGAAGTTGGGCAGAATCTGATCCTGTTGCGGGTCCGGTGCGAACAGCATGCCGTTAAGGTTGCTGGCGTTCAGGTCGAGCGGCACAGAACCATCGGTCAGGAAGTCACTGAATGCGCCACCAGTCAGTATCGTAGTTATCTGGCTTGTGCCATCAACATTGATCAGGTTGCCTTCAAAATCGACATTCCAGCTTCCCACGGTACTTTCAATGTCGGTACCTATGTCCATAAAGAGAGTGCCTGTACTGATTTCCCCGGTATCAAGATCCAGCTGAAAGTCGCCATAAGCTGACGTCATGTCGTAGCCCTGATTGTCTGAGCCGATACCACTTTCGACGACGAAGGTAACAATGCCTGTGATTTCCGCAGCATTACTGTATTCAAACATATCCACCGGAGTCGCAATGGCCCAGTAAAGCGGCTCTTCCAGTGCGCCGGGTTGCGCATCGCCTTCCTGCTGGAAGGACAGCGGCGTTTCACTGCTGCCATTCCATACGCCCCAGGACACAAGCGTTGTCGGCGTAAGAGCGATGGTCGGGTCCGCAACCGCAGCAGAATCTGCACTGCCCATCTGAGTGACATCAATCACATCAGCAATGGTATTGCCGTCCATGCGTACGAAAGACATGGTGCCATCCAGATCAGTGAGGTAGGCCAGGCTGCCACCATGGGCGCCTGAGGAAATCACTGCCCGCTCGGGGGATGCCAGCAGATCGGCCAATTGTGCGGCGGTAATAAGTTCCACTGGCTCAGGTGTATCGGGTTCCGGGGTATCTGGTTGATCAGGCACTTCCACCACTTCGATGCCCAGATCCTTCAGCGCTTCCAGCGCTTCACCCAATTCCTCGGAGGTCACGTCATCCGGGTTGTTGAGCAGGCTATTGAGAATGTCGGCCGCGGCCTGGGTGTTGTCCTGTGCAGGCGCCTGCTGTTGTGAGCCCGAGTCCGTATCCGGCGCTTCGTCCAGTGATGGTGGAGCCTGCAGCAGGCCGGTAAAGCCGTTGCCACTGACGATGCCATAGGCGAAGTCGGCATCCATACCCAGATTAAAACTGCCCATTGGCGAGGTAATACGGATACCGCCTTCCCACACACCTGCGATCAGATCACCGCGTTGCAGCTGAATGCTGTACAGGGTGCCGCGCACGCCGATGGAGGCCACCGGGGTTTCGACTTTATAGGCTTCGCGGTTGCCTTTGCCGATGCTGCCGGTGAGGGTACGGAAACCACCTTCTACCAGCTCCAGCAGTACCTGGGGCTCGGCATTTTCAGCACCGGCATCATGATAGGCCTGAATTTTCAGCTGGCTGTTGGCTTTTAATGCCAGCATGCCTTTGTCGATAAAACGGATCTGAATGCGGCTGTTATCGCCGGTGACAATGGTGTCGGTTTCATACACGGCATCGCGGCGCTTCAGTTCACGGCTGATGCCGTCCGCAGAAATGGCGTTGGCTTCGCCTTTGACCATAATGACGTGGCCGGATTCGGTCAGGGCCTGAACCTGCAGCGCCAGTAATAACAGTGGCAGCAGAAGGGCAGCCTTAAGGGCGGAAGAAATCCTGTTCATAGTGGCGTCCTCAGAAAGTCAGATTCACCCCGGCTTCCGCCAGGTAACGATCATAGCTGTACAGATCAATATTGCTGCTGTAATCCATTACATTTGCCTGAATGTACAGGGATACCTGCTTATGCAGAGCATGGCGGGCACCTGCCAGAAACTGCACCAGGTCGTCATCCCGGGTTTCGCCAGCGGCCAGAATATTGGTTGTCGGCAGTGCTTCCTGATAACGATAAGCGCGGTACTGTAGCTGCGAGTAAATACTGGTTGCAGCGCCAGCGCGATAAATTCCCTGTAATGACAGACCGGCGGTGTCGCGCCCGCGATAATCGGTTTGCGGATCATCCGTGGCCAGCAGCAGTGTCAGGGCGGTGCTCCAGCGCGGCTGGCTGTAACCTATACCGGCCTGCCACTGCAGACGGTTAAGGTCCAGTTCCTGATCCACGCGGTTGCGCTGCAGGTTATAGCTGATGTCTGAGGTATAACGTAAACCGCTGGCCCGCTGGTTTTTCCAGCTGAAGCGCAGGCCACCATCATTCAGCAGCGAGTCACCGCCAAACCAGTAATGGCTGAAATTGGCGCTCAGGCCCAGAGTATGTGTGCCGCGCAGCCATTGCAGGCCGGCGTTGAGATTGGCGGTATCAAGGTCGAAAGCGTTGCTGTCGGTATTGTCTTTGCGGCTGACCCCGGCACCGATATTCCAGCGGCTGCGGCGGGTCATAGGCGCGGAGTAACTGGCCACGCCGCGTAATTGCAGGTAGCCACTGTCCTGTTCGCGCGAGTCGCGGTTGAGCAGCACGGGCTGAACAAAATCGAGAACTTCCACTTCCTCAAGATCCGTGGCGCTGTTGATGTTGGAATCGTAACCGCCGGCCAGAGTAATCAGGGCTGAGGCAATGGATTGCTGCTGACGACGCTTTTCTTCAATAGCATCGAGAAATTTATCCACACTGCGGGCAACATTTTCCGGCGGATTCAGCTCTTTAATCTGCAGGAACAGACGTTCGGCCTCAGCGTAGTTACCGAGCGTGTAGTAACAGCGCGCCAGTTCGGTCTGGTATCTGGGATTGTACGGCTAGTTGTTACTCAGCCGTTCAAAGATGAAAACGGCCTGATCCGCATGGCCGGACTGCATGGCGCTGAAACCATAGAAGAAATCGAAACTCTCATCGCCTTCGTAATCTGCAGCGCTATCTGAAGCCAGCTGGTAGGCGGCGTCGTAGTCGTCAGCGCGAAAAAGTTCGTTAAGTTTTTGCAGTGTTGCCGGCAGGCTTGTGTCTGCTGCAGCCTCTGACTGTGTCGCATCGCCACTGGCCTGAGCGGTGAATTCTTCCCCATTAACCGCCTGTGGCAGCACTATCTGAATCGCCAGCAGGGTTGCTGACAATGATCGAATGCTCATCCTGAATCCCTGTGTTCCTGGTTGCCATTTGATGACTTTTTGTTATTGCCCGTGATCCTAGTTTGCCCGCACTTTGCTTAAATACCAATCGGCAAAATGACTAATCCGGCGTAATTGTTCCGATTAAGTAGTTTTTGCGCCTCCATCCTCAGCAATCTTTGCACCATTAACCATTGGCTGAATAAGGATATTTGACCTGAATCAATGTGTGGATTTAAGTGCGTTCAGCGCGATTTTTAACTTGATTTGAATCAATTCCGGCTTCCGGCGCCTTGCTAAAGTTACTTCAACGACGCCGGACGAGCCCAGTGGTTCGGGCAGGATCAACCCAGTTGACGAGCTTCATACCGGCAATCATGCCTGGCACAGACCCGGCGAAATGCGACGAGAGGTAAAGCTTATGTTTATGGATGAAGTGGTTATTTCCGGTTTATTGATCGTAGGTCTTACCTGCGCCTTTTTTGCTGGCGTATACATTGCCGTCAAAAAAGATATGCAAAAACACGGAACTGGCGAGTAATCGTCAGTCGTTTACCCCGGGCTGACAGGGCACCGGGGGCGGCTGCAAACGTGGTCGTTGGGCATCAGCCCTCCTGTTTTCTGCGCTGAGTACCTTGCCTCTGGGCCCAACAATGGTTGTGGCCCTTTTTTTTGCCTGCCATTTACCTGCCAACTCGCCTGTTCACTGCCAATCTGTGTCTGAGTCAGCAAGCTGGGCAAGAAAAGGATGAGAATAAGAGAAGGGGGCTAAAGGAATGAAGTTAAAGGGATGAAGTTAAACGAAGCGAACAGAAACGCAGTAAGCATTAGAAAAAGAAGCCCTAAAGCTGATGAACCGCCAGCAGCAGGGGATCGGTTATATTGATTTCTTTCAGGCGGGCCAGCACCGCATCGAGAGATTCCCCTTCCGGTACGGGACCGATACGGACTTTGTGCAGCGGCTTTACGGTATCCGGCGTGGTAATGCTAACCGGCCACTGCATTGGCATAAGGGCTTGCTGCAGAGTCTGTTGCAGGCGTTCTGCGGCTTTGATATCCGATAATGCACTGACCTGAACCCAACGCACGCTGTCGTCATGGGGTGGTTGCACCACTTCAACTTCCACTTCTGCAGTGCCTTGCTTATTTATTCCCAGTTTCACTGCGGCGACGTAGGACAGATCAATAATACGGCCTTCATGGAAGGGGCCACGGTCGTTCACCCGCACAATGACGGATTTACCGTTATCGAGTCGGGTAACTTTTACATAAGACGGTAAAGGCAGGGTTTTGTGCGCGGCGGTGAACTGGTAGACGTCGTAAATTTCGCCGTTGGACGTGCGGTGACCATGGAATTTCATGCCATACCAGGAGGCAATTCCCCGTTCTTTATAGCCCACTGCGCTGTCCATTACATGGTATTCCTTGCCAAATACTTTGTAGCTGGCAGGGTTACCCATGGCACTGCGGGGTTCAATTCTGGGCTCAGGTTCTGCCATTTCATGCTGCTCTGTGAGCGGCGATGGCGTGAAATCCTGATCATGCTGGTAGCGGGAAGGCGCACTGCTGCAACCGGCCAGCAGCAGCGCTGCGATCATTGCCAGCAGGGCTGAATGCCGGCCTGAAGTACCTGTCATTGCGCGCTGGTCAATAAGGCGGTGGCAGAACAGGGCGCAAAGGCGCCCGGTCAATATCACTTAAGTGCCTCACTCAACTGGTACACGGCCATCGCGTACAGACGGCTGTGGTTGTAACGGGTGATTACGTAGTAGTTGTATTCACCGAGCCAGAACTCCGCGCCGTTTTTGCCCTGCAGGCGCACCAGATTGGCTGGGCGATCACCGGCGATCGCTTCCGTCGGCTTAACCCCAAGCGCTTCCAGCTCGGCCACTGTCCATTTAGGCTTGAGGCTGTCATTGATGATCTCTTCGTACTTATCACCGGAGACATGCACACGCTGGATTACAGCTTCACCGGATTTCCAGCCGTGGCGTTTGAAATAGTTGGCAACACTGAAAATGGCATCCGCCGGGTTGCCCCACAGGTCGCGTTTGCCATCGCCGTCACCGTCGACTGCATAGGCGAGGTAGCTGGTTGGAATAAACTGGCCATAGCCCATAGCGCCGGCGTATGAACCTTTGATGGTGGCCGGATCAAGGCCTTCTTTTTCGGCCAGTGAGAAGAAGGCTTTCAGTTCGCGCCAGAACAGCGGGCGTTTAGGATAGTCAAAGGCCAGCGTGGACAGTGAGTCCAGAACCCGGTAGCCACCCTGACGGGTACCGTAGAAGGTTTCGACGCCAATAATCGCGGCAATGATTTCTTTGCTGACGCCATATTCTTTTTCTGCTGCAGCGAGCAGATCTGCATGCTTTTCCATAAAGGCTTTACCGGCAGAAATGCGTTTGCTGGTCAGAAAAATATCCTGATAGCCGTCCCATTCGAGAACTTTTTCCGCAGGACGCTGGATGGCCTCCAGGACCGAATCCATTTTTTCAGCCTTTGCAAGCCAGCTGCGCAGTTCATCCGGATTCAGTTTGTATTCTTTGCTGGCTTCGGCGATGAATTCTTCGGTGCGCTCATGTTGATCGTAATTTGCCAGTGCTGATGACGCGCTGAAAAATAACAGGCTGCCAATTCCGATCAGTTTTTTTCCCATAATTTGCATGCACTTTCCTGCTTATTGTAATTGCCGTTTTAACTGCGGCGGTGAGTCGCCATCGACATCAGTACCCCAAATGCCGTCAGCAGACTGACCACTGACGTGCCGCCATAACTCACCAAAGGCAAGGGTACGCCGACCACTGGTAAGATGCCACTGACCATACCTATGTTTACGAAAACATATATGAAAAAGGTCACAGATAAACTACCGGACAACAGACGACCAAAAAGAGTTTCACAGCGGGAAGACAAATACAGACAGCGCATAATAATCAGGAAATAAACGGACAGCAGAATCAGTACACCGATCAGCCCCAGTTCTTCCGCCAGCACGGCAATAATAAAGTCAGTGTGGCTTTCCGGCAGGAACTCAAGCTGTGACTGAGTACCCTGCAGAAAACCTTTGCCATCAATACCGCCGGAGCCAATCGCGGTCTTCGACTGAATGATATTCCAGCCGGAACCGAGCGGATCACTTTCCGGGTTGAGAAACGTAAGTACCCTTTGTTTCTGATACTCACGCATTACGAAAAACCACATCAGTGGCGCGCAGGCGGCTACCAGACTGACGCAGGATAAAATCAGCCACCAGGACATACCGGCAAAAAACAGCACCAGCGCACCGGAGGCGAAAATCAGAATGGAAGTCCCCAGATCCGGCTGCTTCAGAATCAGAACGGTAGGCACAGCAATAATAATGATGGCTTTCAGCAGATGGGTAAATTTTGGCGGTACCGGATGACGCGACATATACCAGGCCACGGTTAATGGCAGTGCCAGCTTGACCAGTTCGGATGGCTGAAAACGCGGCAGACCGGGCAGTGCCAGCCAGCGCTGCGCCCCCTTGGCACCAACGCCCATCACCAGTACACCGACCAGCGCCAGCACGCCGATCAGATAAGCCCACGGAGCAAGATTGCGGTAAATACGCGGCGGAATCTGTGCGGCGATGGCCATGACCACCATGCCAATGGCGAAGTGAATGGCCTGACGTTCGACCATGCCCATCATCTGACCGCTGCCACTGTACAGAATCAACAGACCGCCAGCAGCGAGGATGAGCAGCAGTAAGGTCAGAGGCAGATCGAGGTGCACCTTGCGGAACATCGCCTGACTGCGCCCGAAGCCGGAATGGTGTTCGCCGCTGCCCATGGTGCGGCTGAAATCAGTACTCGCCATCAGCCTTCCGCGCCTCCGAGGTATTCGTTAATAATGCTTTGTGCCACAGGCCCTGCCGTGCGTCCGGCGGACTCACCATTTTCAATCACTACGGCGATGGCAATTTCTGGCTTCTCCACCGGTGCGAAAGCGACGAACAGCGCGTGGTCACGCAGACGCTCACGCAGGGCCTCAGAATCGTATTCTTCATCCTGCTTAATTCCCACAACCTGCGCTGTACCGGTTTTACCGGCAATCGGGTATTTCAGGTTGGGAAGCAGACGGCGCGCGGTACCGTGCAGACCGGAAACCACTTCCTGCATAGCATGACTCATGCGATCCCAATCTGCGGGATCGCGTAATTCGATATCGGGAATGTCGCCGTGGGCGATCTCATCGACCTGGTCGTTATGGGCGTAAATAAGATGCGGTACTTTCCATACCCCATGATTGGCCAGTACCGCAGTGGCGGTGGCCAGTTGCAGTGGTGTGACCAGCGTATAGCCCTGGCCAATGCCCATGTTTACGGTATCACCGGCATACCAGAATGAGCCATGACGCTGACTCTTCCATTCACGGTCGGGCAGCAGACCGGGCAGGGCGTTGATCACATCCAGCGTCATGTCGCGGCCAAAACCGAACTGGCTGAGAAACGGCGAGATGGAATCCACCCCCGTACGTACGGCCATTTCATAGAAATAGGTATCGCAGGATTCCACGATTGCCCGTTCCATATTCACAATGCCATGACCCTGACGTTTCCAGTCACGGTACAGGCGCTCGTCATTTTCCAGCTGGAACCAGCCATGGTCGTTAATGGTTTCTTTCCAGTTGGTGGTGCCGGCATTGAGTGCCGCCAGACCAATAAACGGTTTCAGCGTTGACGCCGGCGGGTATTGGCCGCGCACAGTACGGTCAAACAGTGGCAGGTCCGGGTTGTCGCGCAGGGCGGAAAAGTTGGTGTGGGAAATACCGGTCACGAACAGGTTGGGGTCAAAACTGGGGTTACTGTAGAGGCTGACGATGGCGCCGGTGGCGACTTCAATGGCAACCAGCGCACCGCGCATGCCCTGCATTTCTTTACGCGCCAGATTCTGCAGGCGGGAATCGAGATTCAGGGTGATATCCTGTCCCGGAATCGGGTCCTGCTGTTCGATCACACGGATGATACGGCCGCGGGCATTGGTTTCCACTTTCTGGTAGCCAACTTCACCGTGCAGATCATTTTCGTACTGTTTTTCAACACCGATTTTACCGATCACCCGGGTGGCGCTGTAACGGCGCTTCATATCGTCGTCGGCGTCGATGCGTTTCTGCTCACCCTGCGTAATGCGGCCGACATAGCCCAGAGCGTGAGCAAAGGCTTCGCCCTGAGGGTAATGCCGTACCAGCTGGGCTTCGACATCCACGCCGGGCAGGTAGAAGCGGTTCACCATTACCTTGGCGATGTCTTCTTCGCTCAACTTGTGGCGCAGCACTACCGGTTCATACGGGCGGCGACGGGTTTTACGGCGTTTTTCAAACTGCTCAATATCGCGCTCACTGATACCAATCAGCTGATCGAGAAAGTTCAGGGTTTCGTCCATATTCTTCACCCGTTCCGGCACCAGAGTGAGACTGTAGGCCGGAATATTTTCTGCCAGCAGTACGCCGTTGCGGTCGTAGATCAGGCCACGGTTAGGAGGAATTGGACGGAGCTGAATCCGGTTGTTTTCGGAGAGGTCTTTGTATTTTTCATGCAGGGTAATCTGCAGGTAGGCCATGCGCCAGGCGAGGATACCGAGGAATATCAGGATAAACACAGCCAGGACAATGGCCCGGGCGCGGAACAGGCTGTGCTCCGCCACCTTATCTCTGAATGAATGTTCCCACATCAGCCGGCCTCACTTATGGTAAGGATGGCCCTGGAGGATGCTCCAGGCACGATAAATTTGTTCCGCCAGCAGGACCCGCACCAGCGGGTGGGGCAGGGTCAGGGCAGACAGTGACCAGCGCTGTTTGGCCAGTGCCAGAACGTCGTCGGTCATGCCATCGGGACCACCGACCAGCAGGGCAACATCGCCACCCTGCATACGCCAGTTTTCCAGCTGTGAGGCCAGTTTTTCAGTTGACCAGGAAGCACCAAGCACATCCAGCGCAACCACATGGTCCTGGGGACGAATGGCTTTGCGCAGGGCTTCCGCTTCCTGTTGCATGGCTTTTTCTTTGCTGGTGTTTTTGGCGCGGTGGCCAGGAGGGATTTCGACCAGTTCGATACTGCAGTCGGCGGGCAGGCGCTTGGCGTATTCGGCAAAGCCCTGCTCAACCCATGCGGGCATTTTGTGCCCGACGGCCAGCAGCCTCAGCTTCATGCGTCGCTGCTTCCGCTGTCCGGTTCACCCCACAGGCGTTCTAAATCGTAAAAATGACGGGACTGATCGGTCATTACGTGGACGACGACATCCACCAGATCGATGAGCACCCAATCAGAGGCAGAGCGCCCTTCTGTGCCATTCGGGCGCAGACCGGCTTCTTTGACTTTGACTTCTACGTTGTTGGCGACAGCCGCAACGTGGCGGTTAGAGGTACCGGTGGCGATGACCATCCAGTCGGTAACGGAAGTGCGTCCGCGGACGTCGAGGGTAACAATATTCTGCGCTTTCATGTCGTCCAGCGCTTCGGTTACCAGATCTTTTATTTGGTCAGCTTGCATTAATTTCTATCGATAGAGTTGTTGTTGATCAATATATTCCAGCACCGCGTCCGGCGTCAGAAAGGTTACATTGTCGCCTTGCTTGAGGGCGCGGCGCAAGTCGGAAGCCGATACATCCAGCTCCGGCCAGTGGTGCAGACAGATTCGACCTGCTTCATAGGCTAACAGTTCACGGATACTGCATTCCCGTTGTTCCAGCTGCTGCTCCTGCCAGTGACTGACATTGCGCACACCGGGACGACTGATAACCAACAGGTTTGCCTGGTCCAGCAGTTCACCGGGTTTGTGCCAGTGTTCAAAGCCCTGCCAGGCGTCCTGACCCATGACCCAGGTAAAGCCGACGTCAGTGTACATCTCATGCAGGGCTTCTACTGTGATAGCACTGTAGCTCAGATCATCACGCTCCAGCTCAATGCTGCTGGTATCTACGCCATCAAGACGGGCGCAGGCCAGTTCCAGCATGGCCAGACGCTGAGCGCCGGTGGCCTGAGGCTGTGGCCGGTGTGGCGGAACATGATTGGGGATCAGCAGCACTTTTTCAAAGCCGAGATCCCGCAATTGCACCGCAATCCGCAGGTGACCGATATGCACCGGGTCGAAGGTGCCGCCGAGCACCGCCCAGCGTTTTTCCCGATTATTGACGGATTTCACCATTACCTAACACCACGTATTTCTGTGATGTCAGGCCTTCCAGACCAACCGGACCACGGGCGTGAATCTTATCGGTGGAGATGCCGATTTCCGCGCCCAGACCGTATTCGAAACCGTCAGCAAAACGGGTAGAGGCATTCACCATCACTGAGCTGGAATCCACTTCGGTCAGGAAGCGGCGCGCCAGTGTGTAGTTTTCGGTGATGATGGCGTCGGTATGGTGTGAGCCGTGATCATTGATGTGATCCATGGCCTGTTCCAGCGTATCGACAATTTTCATCGCCAGAATCGGTGCCAGATATTCGGTATCCCAGTCTTCAGGGCAGGCGGCATTAATGTCGTTAAGAATCGCCATGGTGCGTTCGCAACCGCGCAGCTCAACACCAATACCACGGTAGGCTTCGGCCAGTTCCGGCAGAACATCTGCCGCTACGGCTTCATGCACCAGCAGGGTTTCCATGGTGTTGCAGGTGCCATAACGATGCGTCTTGGCGTTAATCGCGATATTGATGGCCTTGGTTTTGTCAGCAAACTGGTCGATATAGACGTGACAGATACCGTCCAGATGTTTGATTACAGTGACCTTGGCATCACGGCTGATGCGTTCGATCAGGCCTTTGCCGCCACGCGGTACGACAACATCCACATACTCAGGCATGGTAATCAGCTGGCCAACGGCTTCGCGGTCAGTGGTTTCCACCACCTGTACACAGGTAGCCGGCAGACCAGAGGCTTCCAGACCGGCACGGATGCAGTCAGCCAGCGCCTGGTTGGCGTTAATGGCTTCAGAACCACCGCGCAGAATCGCCGCGTTGCCGGATTTCAGACACAGAGATGCGGCTTCAATGGTTACGTTCGGGCGGCTTTCATAAATAATGCCGATCACACCTAAAGGCACGCGCATTTTACCCACCTGAATGCCGCTTGGACGGTATTTCAGGTCAGTGATTTCGCCCACAGGATCTGCCAGAGAGGCTACCTGGTGCAGGCCCTCAATCATGGTGTCGATGCGGTCGTCGGTTAATTCCAGACGATCAAGCAGGGCGGCATCGAGGCCATTGCGGCGGCCCTGTTCCATATCCTGCTCGTTAGCGGCTTTGATCCGGTCACGCTGTTCGGCGATGATTCCGGCAATGGCCAGCAGGGCTTTATTCTTGTCTTCGGTGGTGGCTCTGGACATAGCGCGCGCCGCCTGACGGGCGTTCTGACCCAGAGTCTGCATGTACTCAGCTACGTTCATCAGTAAAGCCTGAACTCAATATCGGATAAAGTGCGCTAGTATACACCAAGAGGTACAGGATAACGCCATCCTGTATGGTTCAGCAGACGGGACGTCTTCCTTATTATGGAAAAGGCACATTTTCACAATCTGATTATGCAGCAGGTAAAGGTTCTGTATTCATTGCTGATGGCTCTGGGCCTGAGCGTGATCGCAGCACTGGATCTGCTGGAAAATAAAAAGCAGTTTGCCGTCATCGCCGCGGCATTTTCGTTCTTTCTGGTAATGTTTGCCGCTTATCTGCTGTTGCGCCGGCGTAAACGCTCGTCGCCGTATCCGGAGTGGGTGCTGGCCAGCATGCTGTTGTTATTCACTCTGTTTGGTATGCATCAGAATGCGGATGTCGCGCATTGGGTCTATCTGGTCCCCGTCTATATTTACTTTCTTTTCCCGTTTAAGCCCGCCACTTACATCACTATGGCTTACAGTGTGGCGCTGGTGATTCTGGTTCTGGATGATTTCAGCAGTTACACCCGCCTGCAGATGCTGTTTACCTACGCCGCCTGTTTTACTTTTTCCGTGATGTTTGCCCTGATCAATGAGCGGACTAACCGGGCGCTGGGGGAAATCGTCAACACCGATCCGGTTACTCAGGTCTACAACGAGTTTCAGCTGCATCTTGATCTTAATAAAGAGATGACCCGGGCTGACCGTCAGCGCAGTGACCTGTGTCTGGTGGCGGTGGCGACACCGCAGGAGTGGAGCCGGCTGAAGGAAGAAGACTATGAGCAGAAACTGGTGCAGCTGGGTAAAAAGCTGCGTCGTGCCCTGCGTCGTTACGATGCCTGTTACCGCCTCGATACCGATGATTTTGTTATTCTGATGCCACACAGTCATCAGCGCCAGGCTGAGCAGCTGATGGCATCGCTGCGCCAGACGAAGGATGACGAGGAGCCAGGCGTGATCTGTAACCTCACGCTGCACGCCGAGCTTTACCGGCCGGACGACGATGCCGACAGTCTGATCAGCCGGTTAACAGAGGGCCTGCAGCATGCTGAATAACCTTACCCGGGAAGAACTGCTGCCACGCCTGCAGACCATAGTGTATCTGCTGGCGGCACCGGCCATCGCTGTGCTTATGTATGATCAGTATCGTCAGGGCCTGTATTCGCTGGTGCTGAGCAATGCGATTGCAATTCCGGTCCTTATTTTCAGCAGTCTTTATATCTTTATTAACCGCAATCACGACAGCTCCGCCTGGATCAATTATCCGCTGACCATCACGCTGGCCGGGCTGGCTCTGTATCAGTTGCCAGAATATCCGGAGCTGATGACGCATTGCCTGTTTGCATTGCCGATGTTCAGTTATTTTGCTCTGCCACTGGCGGCCGCCACCCTGATTAATCTGCTGGTGGCTGTGATTATGGTGATTCTGTTGTGGATGGATGAAGGGTTTGCCCGGGCATTAAGAACCGGGGTGAATTATTCGCTGTTGCTGGGGTCGGCCTGGTGTTTTGCTTATCTGATGATGCTCAAAATTGCCTCATTGAAGCGTCTGGCGCTGACCGATCAGGTCTCTGGCGCTTATAACCGCCGCCATTTCTTTAACACGCTGGAACGTGAAATCGCACGCAGCGAACATTCGCGGCAGAGCGTCAGTCTGATCGGATTGTCGATTGATGATTACCGCCAGCTGATTGATATTCACGGTAACCGGGTGATGTCGCAGTTTTTGCCATATTTTACGCAGAATACCCAGCAGATGATCCGGGCCGGTGATGAAGTCTTCCGCCTTGGGGACGATCTGTTTGCGCTGATTCTGCCGCATTGCGCCGAGGACGGTGCGCTGGTGTTGATGGAACGGATCAAACGCAGCCTGCAGCAGAAACCCTGGCAGCCCTTTGCGGAAATTTCTCTGAGCGCTGCGTCTATGGGGCTGACGCCGGGCGAAGACGCCAAAGATGCCGAGAAGCGCCTGTTAGCCAAACTCAGGAAACAAAAGCGTGCCAGCCTGCAGCTGGCAGCTTTTTCTGATTAATTAATGAAGCGTCTGGCTGCTGTTTCTTCAGGCATTGACTGAGCAGCGGATCAGGCGCACCAGAGTCTGTGTTCTGGCGCGCGGCAGATTGAGCGAATCGTAAAACGCTGCGGGGTCATGCACCTCAACCTTATCAAAACCGTCTTCATGGAACCCGGCGCGGATTGCATCGTCTGAAGAGTAGTGCAGCGGCCATTGTCCGCGGGTGAACAGGCCGACCAGTTTCTGGGCCAGTTTCACATAGCGGTAAGACGGATGATCGGCAAAATCGGGATACAGATCGGTTACGTAGAATCCGGCATCGAATTTCTTAAGGCTGACGGCCATGCGCGACCAGACTTCACGGATCAGCGGCAGTTCGAAATAATTCACCAGACCTTCAGTGACGATGACCGTGCGTGCCGCAGGATTCAGCGTGTTCAGCAGTGAGTGAACCGATAGCGGGCCATCATTCAGCAGAATATTGCAGGGCATTACCTGATGCTCCGGGCCGCAATCAAGTTCACTGAGCAGGCGCGCTTTGCGTGCTGCCATAGCTGGCAGGTCAGCCTCCACATAGCGGATATGCGGGTATTTGCGGCGCAGACGATAGCCCCGGGGCGACAGCCCGGCAGCGATTTCCACCACCTGAGTGACGCCGTGATTTTCAATCAGATCACTGACCAGGTGGTCGATGACCCGATGACGCTGTAACAGAAAAGTATCAATATCCGCGCCAGCCACGGAGCGCAGGAAGGCATTAACCGGCGCCAGCGCCAGGCCAGCGATGCGGCCAGCTGGTGTTACAAATTCGCGCTGCGACAGACCGTGCCGGTACCAGACCTGGCCGGTGTAGTGGGCGCTGATGCTGATGCGTGAGGTATCTGCTGTGTCTTTGGTCTGGCTGTCGGGCAGAGAGTGAGAAGTCATACGTTTTATTATTCTTGTTATAGGTTGATCCGGTAACTGCAGAATAAAGTCATTAACCTCTGCTGTGAAGGGCAGAAAGACCATGGTGCCAGTTGTGTACCATGACGGAGGAGTACAGCGTGAGCGAATTTCTGCAGCAGGCGATGCAGTCCGCACCGGCATTGCTGGTGATGGTATGTCTGCTGGCGGCGGTGGAATCATTGGTGGTGATTGGTTTGCTGGTACCCGGCATGGCCGGGCTGGTGGCGCTGACACTGGCGGCTGCGGCTGCGGGGTTACCGCCTTTCTGGTGGTGGCTGGCGGGGGCGCTCGGAGCCATTGCCGGCGATGGCATCAGTTTTCATATAGGGCGTTTCAGCCGCAGAGGGCTGCATCAGTGGCCAGTGCTTAAGGATCATCCACAATGGCTGGAGCGCGGTTACCGCTTCTTTCACGACTATGGCGTGGTGAGCATTGCCATCGGACGGTTTGTCGGACCGTTAAGGCCGTTGATTCCGGCGGTTGCTGCGGTGTGTGATATGCCAGCAGCGCGCTTCTGGTGGGTGAATATACTCTCCGGCTGTGCCTGGGCGGCGGCCTGGCTGTTACCGGTTTACTGGCTGGGTAAGGAGGCGCTGCAGCATATTTCCGGACCGCGCATGCTGCTGATCTTTGCTGTCGTGTGCGTGCTGGCGTTTGTGGTCAGCAGTCTGCTGGCGCGGCGTTCAAAATAATAAGGGCTATCGACGTTTGGGAGGGCAGCGACTGTCGTTGCTGTTCGTTAGTCGTCGGCTTTTCTTTAGTCGTCGGCTTTCTTTGCCGCGCGTAATTCGTTGCGCGTCTGGTTAAGTTCGAACTTAATGCCCGCCAGCTCCTGTTTCAGGGCGCTGCTTTCCTGTTGTTCTTTGCGGTGTTGCTCAGCGATCTCATTGAGTGCCTGTTCAGCTTCCTGCACCTGGGCTTTCCAGCGCTGCGATAAAATGTAGCCAACGACACCGCCGCCGATGATAAAACCTGCAAGAGCTGCAAAAACAAAAGGCATATTCTTTCTCCCGGAAATTAGCCCGCTCAGGATAACCGAAAACGCCCGGGGCTTCGCCTGTTTCCCTATGATCGCCGTTGGTCTTTGACTGTAATTGTCAGCGTGGCGGGCATAAGCCAGCTAAAAACTGGTAAACTCCGCGCCAAATCAGCAGATAAGGGGCAGGTCGTGACCATCGGTGAACTGGTAGCCAACAGTGGCGCACAAATGCGGGTATTTGATCTCGGGCGCAGAATCGAGGAAATCCCGGTGGATTTTTTCGCCCGCTTTGAAGCGCTGGCGGAACCTTATCCTGTGCCGTATCTGAAGCAGGCGTGGCTCGGTATTCTCAGCTGGAATCCGGATGAGCCGGGCCAGCACAATATCTGGTTCCTGAAACTGCCTTTGGACGAACAGAACATTCTGCAGCCGGGCCCGCGGGATGCCTTTCTGCAGCATTGGCTGCAGGTCGCTGCCGCCCCAAAAAAACAGCATGGCGAAGCGCCGTGCAGTTATAAGCCGGATGCGAACCGCATGGCGTATTTTCATGCGCTGGCGCTGCGCGCTCTGGGTCAGGATGCCACTCAGTATTACAGCACTGCGCGGGCCTATCTGAGCGGTGATATGGGTTGGGATAAATGGCAGCAGCTGGGTCTGCAGGGGCTGGCCGAAGTCGTTGCCCGTCTGGACGAAGATCACAACAGCCTGCTGGTGCAGAATGCATTGCCGCATATGCCAAAGGTACCGCGCAATGCCTTGCTGGGTTTTCTGGAAAGTCAGCAACCAGGGCAGGCGCTGACCACAGTGATCAACGATACCCTGTCAAAAGTCGTGGCTGAGGGCGCCGATGCGGCGGACCTTGCCGCCTTTGCCCGGGCACTCTCACAAAGCGTCAATGCCGATCAGCGTATTCTGTTATTACAGGCACTGCTGCAGCACCCGGCCAAACACTCCATTGAATTGTTGGCCGCTTTGGGCAGCCGTTGCTGGCGCGACCTGCGCGGCAATCTGTTATTGAATTATCTCGAGTGTCTGGCGCGCAACGATCAGGGTGAAGGTGCATTTAACGCGCTGGTTGGTGATCTGCTGTCTCTGCCCGGTATGCGCCCGCACTTTATGGCGGTGCTGGGTTCGCCGGAACGCAGTGATGAACTGGTTGCCGCGGTAGAGAAATTATTCTCAATGGTGCGCACCGGCGGTAACGGAGCACTGCAGTGACGCTCTGTCCCTGTGGATCAGGCCTTGATTACGCTGTCTGCTGCGGTCTGCTGCATAACGGTCAGCCGGCGTCGTCACCTGAGGCACTGATGCGTTCGCGTTATTCTGCGTTTGTAATGGGGCATACTGATTACCTGTTGCGCAGCTGGGCGCAGGAAAACCGTCCTGCTGAGCTTGTTGCCGATGATACTCAATGGTGCGGGCTGGAAATTTACGACGCATCTGAACAGGGTAATAAGGGCAGGGTGCGCTTTGCGGCGCGCTTCCGTGATCAGGATGGCTATCAGGAGCTGACTGAGACGTCGCGCTTCAGACGTGATGACGATGGCTTCTGGCGTTATGTTGATGGCGATGCTCAATGCCGTCGCTGGCAACCAGGACGTAATGACAACTGCCCATGTGGCAGTGGTAAAAAATTCAAGAAATGCTGCGGCTGAAACCGCAGCGGATTATCAGCCGGCAACCGCAGGCTTACTGATCATTTTTAGGGTGCGCCATGCCTTTGATCAGCATCCCCCAGACCATGGCGAACATACCGATCACGGAAACCAGCATGCCCAGATTCACCACCAGTGTATGGCGCTGGTAGAAGGTAACGATGGGCTGTTCAGTCTCTGCGCACACCTGATTAACGAAATCGAAATGCTTGCCGCTTTGCAGGCAGTCGGTCATGGCTGACATCTCGATGCCGTAGAAAATAAGCAGAATAACGCCCGGCAGGGCGAATAAAACGGATCCGGCACGCAGCCACATAAGATCACTCCGGGTTAAAGAAACTTGACAATAGAGGCCAAAACTCTGCATTTTACCCTAAGGAGCCACGGAATGAATCCACAGAAGATTTATTGGGGTCCGTAATACAAAGCGCCTGATTAAAACGATAACAACGAAGAGCTGCAGATCCATGAAAGGATTAATATCACATGCCCTGTTGGTGTGCGCTGTATTGGCGTCGCCGGTACAGGCTGCTAATGAAGACCTGTTGGGGGCCATCAAAGCCGACATCGCAGCCAAGCGACTGTCGAGTCCGGCGGGCAATAATGCCCTGGAAAAAATTGACCGCATCCGTCAGGAAAATCCGTTTGATTTCAGCATCGTGCCGCTTACCTATAAGTGGGGCGAAGCCTATGTCGAGCTGGCAGAAAGCGCGATCAGCGCGAAAGATTATGCCCGTGCGCAGAGTTACCTGGATAAAGTCTGGCTGGTTGCAGCGCTGACCCCGGGGCTGGAAGAGGCGCAGGCAAAGCTGGATAACGTCTTCAAGGGCAAACCTCAGCTGGCCGCCAGTATTGAAAATACCGCGCCGGATAAAGCCGAGCTGGAGCGTCAACGCCAGCTGGCACAGGCTGCCGCAAAAGAAAAAGCCCGGGCGGAAGCGGAGCAGAAACGCAAAGCGGAAGAAGAAAAACGCCTTGCTGCTCAGGCTAAAAAGCAGGCGGCAGAAGAGCAGCAACGGCGTCAGCAGGAAGAACGCCAGCGTCGTGCCGCGGCTGAAAAAGCAGAAAAAGCAGCCCAGGCGCAGCGTCTCGCAGCGGCCAAATCTACAGTAAAAAAGCCTGCAGCAACTCAACCTGTGGCCAGTAAAGCGGTAGCTGCTGCTGTGTCTGCGGATGCAGCAGAAGTTGCAGAATTGTGGAATGAAGCAAAAGAAGATTCTGCGCCTATTGCCAGTTATCCGGTGGAAGACAAACTGCTCGCCGACCGCAACCGCGATATCGTTGATTCGCTCGAGCCTGTGTGCAAAGCGATTCTGGATAACGATGCTTCGGTGGTGATTCATACAGGAAATAAAGCCGATTATCGTTGGCTGACGGTGCGCCTTACTCTGTGTTTGCGCCGCATGGATACCACTTTCCGTTTGCGTCACAGCTTTGAAGCGGTAGCGGATAACAATCCGTTTGTTACCCTGCACCCTTCGCGGGAAACATCGCTGGTTCGTCAGAGTTCGGATTAATGTGCATTTCCCGGTCGGGTTTTCACCTCCGGCCGGGAACTTAGCAGCAGTCAGTCAGTCTTTCCCTCCGGGGCCGTTTTGCGGCCTGCAAAAAACATTCAGCGTGGTACAATGCGCGCCCGTATCCAAACGACGGTTTTGAGTCCCTATATGCGTCTTCTGTTAGTTACTTTATTTACCTTTTTGTCTTTTACTTCACAGGCAGCAGTTATCGTGCCGAAAGCCCCGGATCTTGATGCCTCTGCTTATATCCTGATGGATGCAGAAAGTGGCCGGATTCTGGTTGAGCACAATGCCGATGAGCGTCTTCCACCTGCCAGTCTGACCAAAATGATGACCAGTTATATTGCGGTGCATGAACTGGAAACAGGTAATGTGGCAGAAGACACTCTGGTGCCAATCAGTGAAAAAGCCTGGCGCAAAGGCGGCTCAAAAATGTTTGTCGAAGTTGGCAAGCAGGTGAAGCTGATTGATCTGCTGCGCGGCATTATCGTGCAGTCAGGCAACGACGCATCCGTCGCCGTGGCAGAATATTTTGCTGGTTCGGAAGAAGCCTACGCAGGCTGGATGAACCAGTATGCAGAACGCTTCGGCATGACCAATACCCATTTTGTTAACGCCACGGGCTGGCCTGCCGATGATCATTACACCACCGCCCGCGATCTGGCGCTGCTGTCACTGCACATCGTCAATGATCACCCGGATTACTATGGTCTGTATTCTGAGAAATACTACGAGTACAACGATATCCGCCAGCCAAACCGCAACAAGCTGCTGTGGCGCGATCCTTCCGTTGATGGTCTGAAAACCGGTCATACCGAAGCCGCAGGATACTGTCTGGCAGCTTCTGCCATCCGCGAAAACACCCGTCTGATTGCCGTCGTGATGGGAACCCGCAGCGATGAAGCCCGTGCCCGTGAAACCCAGAAGCTGCTGGCTTATGGCTTCCGTTATTACGAAACCCGCAGCCTCTATGAAGGTGGTGAAGTACTGCAGTCTGCTGATGTCTGGCTGGGCGCCACTGACAGTGTCGAGCTGGGCGTGGAAAAACCACTGTCTCTGACTCTGCCACGCGGCCTGAAAGGTGAGCTGGATGTGAACATCGCCACCGATGAATTTATTGAAGCACCGATTGCAGCGGGTCAGAAGCTGGGTACGTTGACCATCAGTAAAGACGGTGAAGTGTTGGCACAGCGCCCGCTGGTTGCACTTTCCTCTGTCGAAGAGGCCGGTTTCTTTGGCCGCCTGATGGGCAGCATCAAGATGTTCTTCGTAAAACTGTTCGCCTGAGCTGATTGATTCAGCCATGACTGTCACCGGGTAAGCTATTTACCCGGTGCACCTTGAATTACCCACCGGCAATAACCATATAGCGCTCTGATATTCAGAGAGGATCCTGCTGTGAGCCAGCCCGAAGCCCCCAAAATTGAGTTCCCCTGCGCCAACTACCCGGTCAAAGTTCTGGGCCATGGCAAGGACGACTACGAAGCCGTCATTCTTGAAATTGTGCGTATTCATGCACCGGATCTGGATGTTGAGCGTATTTCCGTGCGTGACAGCAAAAACGGCCGCTTCCGCGCACTGACGGTGTACATTACCGCCACCGGGATTGATCAGCTGCAGAACCTGCATCAGGACCTGATGGCCCACGAATACGTGCACATGGTGATCTGATGACAGATACACATATCCGCTCGCTCGGCCTGCAGCCTTATGAGGCTGTTTACGATGACATGCTGGCGTTCACTTCCGGGCGCGACAAAGACACCGCAGATGAACTGTGGTTTCTGCAGCATGAGCGGGTATTTACTCAGGGACAGGCGGGTAAGGCAGAGCATATTCTGTTACCCGGTGATATTCCTGTGGTGCAGGCCGACCGCGGCGGCCAGGTGACTTATCATGGTCCGGGGCAGCTGGTGGTGTACCTGATGATCGACATCAAACGCAAAGGCTGGGGCCCGCGCGCGCTGGTGACAGCCATTGAAGACGCTATCGTCGCCACTCTGAAGCGCTGGTCAATTGACGCACACTCCAAACCTGATGCGCCTGGGGTGTACGTTGGCGAGCGCAAGATTGCCTCTCTGGGGCTGCGTATCCGTCATGGCCGTTCGTTTCATGGTCTGGCTCTGAACGTGGATATGGATCTCGAACCTTTCCATCGCATAAATCCCTGCGGCTATGCTGGTATGGAGATGACTCAGATCGTCAACGAGACGGATCAGCCAGTGACGTTTGCCGACGTTGAGGAAGAATTACAGCGCCAGCTGCTGACTCTGCTGGAGGGTGGGGCGGACGCCGGCTGACAGCAGTTAAGGTAACCGCAGCGACCGCAGACATAAAAAAGCCAGACACTGAGTCTGGCTTTTTTATGTCTTTTTGGCGAGTCAGAATTACTGACTGACCGGGGTGATCGGAATCAGATTTTCCGGCTGCTCTGCCGCGCTGGCTTCAGAACCCGGAATGGTCGGTAATTCGATGCCCAGATTGTTCTTGTTGAACATCTTATCGGCACGGTAGCTGGAACGTACCAGCGGGCCGGACGCCACTTCCATAAAGCCTTTTTCCAGACCGATTTCACGGTAGCGGTTGAACTGCTCAGGAGTTACGTAGCGGTCCACCGGCAGGTGATTTTTGGTCGGACGCAGGTATTGGCCAAGGGTCAGTACGTCAACGCCAGCCGCCAGCAGGTCGTCCATGGTCTGATAAATTTCTTCATCGGTTTCGCCGATGCCAACCATGATTGAACTCTTGGTGATCACAGCTGGGTTGTGGCGTTTGGCAAAGGCCAGTACGTCCAGCGTTTTGCGGTAACCGGCGCGTTTATCGCGTACCACATGGGTCAGACGCTCAACGGTTTCAACGTTCTGGGCAAACACATCCAGACCGGAATCCACTACCAGGGCGACATGCTCTTCAACACCGTCAAAATCCGGGGTCAGGGCTTCTACGCGGACTTCCGGAGTGCGTTGCTTGATTGAGCTGACACAGGCAGCGTAGTGCGCGGCACCGCCATCGGCGAGATCGTCACGGTCCACTGACGTTAACACGATATAACGCAGGCCCATGAGTTGGACGGATTCAGCCGTGTTGGCCGGTTCATCGTGATCCAGCCAGCCTTTCGGGTTACCGGTGTCGACTGCGCAGAATTTACAGGCACGGGTACAGACTGAACCCATCACCATGATGGTAGCAGTACCGTTGGCCCAGCACTCGCCCATATTCGGGCAGTGGGACTCTTCGCAGACGGTGCTCAGCTTGTGGCTGCGCACGTTGGCTTTTACGGCTTCAAAGCGCTGACCACCCGGTAATTGCGCCCGTAACCAGGCCGGCTTGCGGGTTACCGGAGCTTCAGCTTCATCGCTTTTACGGGTCCGCATACCGTCTTTAATGGCGTTAAATCCGTGTTCGCTGCGAAACTTTTCGCCGCTGCGGGCTGCTTTCTGAGCTTCGGTTGCGGAACTGGCTGGGGATTCTTTACTCATGCGGTTTTACTCACGGGGCTGTGCCTGTGTGATCCGGAGTGGTCCGGGTCTTTCAGGCGCTCTTACAGTGCGCAGTCTTACGCCCTGATTGAGAGATAAAATTTACGGCTAAATATGTCGCTAAGTTTATCACAAGCGGGCCTGCAGTTGATCAGCATTTGTCCGCTGTTTGCTTCCCTGAGCGACACTGACCTTTGCGCGTTGCGCGCGAATTGTCATAACAGGGAGGTTTTTCACGGTTTTATCACAGCGCCTGTGACATATTGCCGCCGATGATAATAAACCGGGAGATCCCATGAAACCGATTGCTTTACTGGCTGCTCCGGCAGCGCTTCTGATGACCTCTGCAGCCATGGCCGCCAATGTTTCTTATAACGCAGCGCTGGTGTCTGACTACCTGTTCCGCGGCCTGACCATGACGGATCACGATCCTGCGATTCAGGGCGGTGCTGACGTTAAAAATGGCGACGCCTATGGCAGTGTGTGGTTTTCTAATGTTGATACGCCGGATGACTCGGAAGGTCTGCCGGTGGAGATGGATGTGAACTTCGGCTACAACCTACGCTTTAACGGCGGTTTTAACCTGGATCTGGAAATCCTGACCTATAACTATCTGACCGATGGTCTGTCAGATGAAACGGAATTCAAGATAGGCACCAGTCCGACACGCAATGTCACCATCGAGCTCTATCGTGGAGTGAAAAACAAGTACTGGTACCCGGAAATCAGCTACGAGAAAAACCTCGATTACCGCCTCTACCTGGATCTGTCTGCCGGCTACTGGTCGCCGGATGATGCTGATGATTCTGCCTTTACTTTCCGTGCAGAGTTAGCCCGCGATTTCCCTGAGCTGGGCCATGTGGATATTTTTATCGCAGCAGATTACATCTCGGATGAAACACCGTTCGGGAATGCCGGTGATGATGACGATTCAGATACAAGCTTCGTCTTTGGTGTACGTAAAAACTTCTGACACAAAAAAGCCCGCACTGAGCGCAATGCTGTTCACTTAAGCGGAGCAGCATTGCGATTCACCGGATAACGGGTTTTGCTTATCTTCACCATTCGGGGCCTAATCGGCCTCGGGTTCTTTCTGTTCAG
>NZ_DJIO01000017.1:0-5185 GCF_002433655.1 Thalassolituus sp. UBA6592
TTATTGGCGCCACCACGGAAAACCCATCATTCGAACTAAATAATGCCTTACTCTCCCGTGCGCAGGTTTATGTGTTGCGGGCGCTGAGCAATGGCCAGTTGGTAAACCTGCTCAGTCAGGCGCTGCAAAAAACCGGCAGTCAGGCGGATGATGAGGCATTGCAGCTCATTGCGGCGGCGGCAGATGGCGATGGCCGCCGTTCGCTGAACATACTGGAAATGGCGCAACAGCTGAATCCGGAAGCAAGGCTTGAAGCTCAGGATGTTAAAGAAATTTTGGGCGATAAGACCCGGCGCTTTGATAAGGGCGGCGAGGCCTTTTACGATCAAATCTCGGCGTTGCATAAGTCTGTGCGCGGTTCGGATCCGGATGCAGCACTGTACTGGATGGTTCGGATGCTCGACGGCGGCTGCGACCCCCTTTATATCGCCCGCAGGGCGGTGGCGATCGCCAGCGAGGATGTCGGCAATGCTGATCCGCGGGGGCTGACCATTGCTCTGAATGCCTGGGACGCACTGGAACGACTTGGTACACCGGAGGGAGATCTGAATCTGGCACATGCCATTGTGTATCTGGCATGCGCGCCAAAAAGCAACGCGGTTTACCGCGGCCTTGCCCGGGCAAGAGAGCTGGTTGCCAGCCATCCGAGTCTGGAAGTGCCGCTGCACCTCAGAAATGCTCCGACAAAGTTGATGAAAGAGCTGAACTACGGCGCCGAGTATCGTTATGCTCACAATGAACCAGAGGCGTTCGCCGCCGGGGAAACCTACCTGCCCGAAGAATTGCGCCATGAACGTCTGTATCAGCCGTCCAACAGAGGGCTGGAAGGTAAAATCGGGCAGAAACTTGAGTATCTGCGTCAGCTGAATCAGCAATCACCGCTGCAGCGTTACCCGGAGGATGGTGAATGAGTTTTTTCTGGATTGGTCTTGGCGGCGCGCTGGGCGCTATCAGCCGCTATGTCGTGGCGACGGCAATCTTCAAATGGATGGACAAACCCTTTCCTTATGGCACCTTAAGTGTGAACCTGATAGGCTCCTTTGCCATGGGAATTGCCTACGTCTGGCTGGTACAGCATCAGTGGGGCGGCGACTATCACAAGCAGTTGCTGATGGTTGGATTTCTCGGTGCCTTCACGACCTTTTCTACTTTCTCGCTGGAGAGTGTTGCCATGCTGCAACAGGAGCGCTGGCTGGCTTTTGTCAGTTACGCCGGCTTCAGCCTGACAGGGTGTCTGCTGGCCACCGTGGCCGGTATGTGGCTTTCCAAATCTTTTGTATAAATTGTTATTGGTATAAATAGTAATGCTGGACGTTAAGTTTATTCGTGAAAACCTGGAGCAGGTTACATCAGCTCTGGGCAAAAAAGGCTTCACTTTTGATGGCGCAGAGTTCAATCGTCTGGATGAACAGCGCAAATCGGCTCTGACCCGCGCTCAGTCGCTGCAGGCAGAAAAGAAGAAGGCGTCCAAGCAGATCGGTCAACTGATTGGTCAGGGCATGTCCCCGGAAGATGCCAAAGCTCAGGTAATGGGCAGCATTGATTCCGACATTACCGAAGCCGGGCAGCAGGCAAAAGAAGCCGAGCTTGCTCTGCAGCAGTTGCTGATGAGCATCCCTAACGTGCCGGATGAATCTGTACCGTTCGGCAAGGATGAAGACGACAATATCGAAGTGCTGAAATGGGGTGAGCCAGCTCAGTTTTCGTTCGAGGCTAAAGACCATGTTGATCTGGGTGAACCTCTGGGCCTGAGCTTCGATCAGGGCTCCCTGGTTGCCGGATCGCGCTTTGTGGCGATGAGCGGTCCGATGGCACGCCTGCATCGTGCTCTTGCTCAATTCATGCTGGACACTCACACCGAAGAACACGGTTATACCGAAACCTACGTGCCGTATCTGGTGAACAAGCAGGCTCTCGAAGGTACCGGTCAGCTGCCGAAATTTGAAGAAGACCTGTTTAAAATTCCTTCTGCTCAGGGCGAAAAAGATTTTTATCTGATTCCGACTGCGGAAGTGCCGGTAACCAACCTGCTGCGTGAATCGGTTGTGGATGGTCCGCTGCCAATCAAAAAAGTGGCGCATACACCGTGTTTCCGCAGTGAAGCCGGCAGTTATGGTCGTGATACCCGAGGCATGATCCGCCAACATCAGTTCGATAAAGTAGAGCTGGTTCAGTTTGTAAAAGCGGAAGACTCTGAAGCGACTCTGGAGCAACTGACCGGTCATGCAGAAGCTATTCTGCAGAAGCTGAATCTGCCATACCGTAAAGTGATTCTTTGTGGCGGCGACCTCGGTTTTTCTGCCCGCAAAACCTACGATCTGGAAGTGTGGCTGCCCGGTCAGCAGAAGTACCGTGAGATTTCATCCTGCAGTAACTTCGCTGACTATCAGGCGCGGCGTATGCAGGCACGCTGGCGCAATCCGGAAACCGGTAAGCCAGAGCTGCTTCACACTCTGAACGGCTCCGGTCTGGCTGTAGGCCGTACCATGGTGGCAGTGCTGGAAAATTATCAGCAGGAAGATGGCAGCATCATCGTGCCTCAGGTTCTGCGTCCTTACATGCGTGGTCTTGAGGTTATCACTAAATGATGACACTTCCCCTCGTTCTGCGGGGGGATGCACGTCCCTTCGTAATTATTGGTGGCGGCCCCGTTGCCGCCCGTAAAGCAGCGACCCTGGTGCAGGCCGGGGCGTCTGTTGCTGTTATTTCCCCAAAAGTAACTACGGATATTCAAAAGCTTGCTGACGATGGCCGCATTCAACTCGAATTGCGCCCGGCAAGTACTGACGAATCATTTCCTGCAGGCAGTTTTGTTGTTCTTGCGAGCAATGACGGCGATCTGAATGAAGCGCTGGCGGCGGTTGCCCGTAACGCCGGCTGTCTTGTGTGTCGTAGCGATAAAACCCAGGATAACGACTTTATTTTCCCTGCCGTTATTGATCGATCGCCATTGATGATCAGCGTTTCCACCAGTGGCTCCGCTCCGGCACTGACCCGACATGTGCGCCAGCGACTGGAGGCGTTTCTGCCACAGGATTACGGTCGCCTCGCTGCTTATGCTGAAACCCTGCGGAATAAGGTTAAAGCACTTATTCCATCTGCTGACCGCGCAGCCTTCTGGCGTCGCTGGCTTAACAGTCGTGCACCGGAGATGATTCTCGCGCGTCAGGCGGAGCGGGCGGAAGCAGAAACAAATGCCTGCCTACAGGGCGAAATACAACAGGGCGAAGTGGCTCTGGTCGGCGCCGGCCCTGGCGATCCTGACCTGTTAACCTTCCGCGCTCTGCGTCTTATTCAATCGGCGGACGTGGTGTATTACGACCGACTGGTCGGTGATGCCATTATGGATCTGGTGGATCCGGCGGCAGAGAAGTATTACGTCGGTAAACGCATGAGTGATCATTCGGTTCCGCAGGATGGCATCAATCAGCTGTTGGTAAAATCGGCGCAGGAAGGCAAGCGCGTGGTGCGACTGAAAGGGGGGGATCCTTTTATTTTCGGGCGTGGTGGTGAAGAAATTCAGCAGCTTGCAGATACCTCGATACCATTTCAGGTTGTCCCTGGCATTACAGCGGCCAGTGGCTGTGCAGCCTACGCCGGGATTCCGCTGACCCACAGGGATTACGCCCAAAGCGTACGCTTCGTTACCGGTCATCTGAAAGATGGTGGCTGTGATTTGCCCTGGGTTGAACTTGTTCACCCTGATCAGACCCTGGTGATTTATATGGGGCTGAGTGGCCTGCCGGTTATTTGCGAACAGCTGCAGAACGCCGGAATGCTTGGCGATACGCCAATCGCTCTGGTGGAAAAGGGCACCTTGCCGGACCAAAAGGTCCACGTCGCGACACTGTCGACCATGTCAGATTACATTACCGGGCGTGAAATACACGCACCGACACTGACCATCGTCGGTGATGTGGTCAGATTGCATGATCAGCTGAAGTGGCGCCAATAACCAAAGCAAAGCTGTGGAATTGATCTAAGCTTAGGCTCAGTAATAATGATTACCGGGCCAGGGCATGAACTTTCTCAATTCTCTTAAGATCCGCACTAAAATTCTGACATTGGCAGGGGTTGCTGTCGTTGGTTTTCTGATCAGCTTTTTCATCAACCTTAATATGAATACGGCCAACTCAGAACGCCTTGAGCGTATTCAGAAGACCTTCTTTCCGGTGGTTGAGACGTCACAGGCAAATATTGAGCGCCTGGCGAGAATCGAAGAGCTTTTTTCCACCGCGGTCACCACAGGTGAAATGGACTTCGTATCCAGTGCTGAAAGACTGTCTGCGGATATGGTCGGAGCATTTAAGCGCCTGAACACCCTCTGGCCTGAGCAATCTTCCCAGGTTGCAGCCAGCGAACGGGTATTCAGTGCCTATTTTGATACAGCCAGAACTCTGGCGTCAGGCATGATTGATGGCTCGCTGGATCCGGCACTGATCGGCAGCACCATCGAAAAGATGAATGCATCGCTGGAATCTGCCAGACAAAATCTTAAGTCCTACGCAGACAACAGTGTGGCAGCCTTCAATAATACGGTTGAAGCCTCCAACGCTGCCGCCCGCAGCGCGACCTCTATCGGACTTGTTGTTACGGTCGTTACACTGATTATTCTCGCGTTCGTTGCCTGGTCCATGAGTCACAGTATTAACCGCTCGGTGTCTCGTCTGGTGAAATCCCTGCGGGATATCGCCAGTGGCGAAGGCGATCTGACCGCTCGCATCGAAATTTCTGCCAAAGATGAAATCGGCGACGTTGTGCACTGGTTTAACCTGTTTGTAGAAAAGCTGCACCGCAACATAGGTGAAGTAGTCAGCACAACGCATCCATTGACAACGCTGTCGGATAATCTTGGCAGCCTGACCTCGGAAACCTCCCGCATTACCGAAAAACAGAACCGTGCAACAGCGGATGTTTCGCTGCTGGTTGATGAGATGGTCGCCAGTATGCACGAGGTTTCAGGGCATGCTAACTCTGCTGCCAGCGAGGCTTCCGCGGCGGACAAGGCTGCCAAAGGCGGACGTGCCATTGTTAAAGATACGGTGCAGAGTATTAACGAGCTGGCAGGTGAAGTAGAGCGTGCCAGTGAAGTGATCCGTCAGCTTGAAGCGGATACCGCGAATGTTGGCAGTATTCTTGATGTGATTAAAGCCATTGCCGAACAAACCAACCTGCTGGCGCTGAA
>NZ_DJIO01000017.1:5514-8629 GCF_002433655.1 Thalassolituus sp. UBA6592
TGAATGCTGCCATTGAGGCTGCCCGCGCCGGTGAGCAGGGTCGGGGGTTTGCAGTGGTTGCTGATGAGGTGCGCACTCTGGCATCGCGCACTCAGGATTCTACCCAGGAAATTCAGGCCGTTATTGAAAAACTTGAAAGTGCCGCGCAATCGGCAGTGGAAGTTATGGATTCAAGTAAGAGCCGGGCCAGCATCAGTGTTGAACAGGCAGCGAAAACGGATGAAAGTCTGCAAGCAATTACTGAAAAAGTTGAATCCATTACGCTGATGAATAATCAGATTGCCGGTGCGACTGAGCGTCAGGAGAAAGCGGCAGCAAGTATTAAAGACAACGTACTTGGCATTAAAGAAACCTCTTCCGAAGCCATGCACAGCATGCAAAAAGTGGAAGAGGCCAGTCGCTCATTGACGACCATATCCGGCACACTGCAAAGCGTTGCCGGGCAGTTTCGTGTGTAATTACGGCTTCTGAAAGCTCAGTGCCTGAATAATTTGGACATTTAAAAAGCGGCTATGGCCGCTTTTTTAATGTCAGATATTGGCTGCGAGATGAATTCCGTATTGCTCTCGCTGCTGCCAGCTTGAGGTAACTTCCTGCAGGCAATCATCGTAAGGCTGGCTTTTGCGGATGGCACACAAAGCCAGTGCAGCTGTACGTAATACAGCTTCTTCCGCGTACTCATTGTGCAGTACGCCATTCCACACATCAGCCAGCGGCTGGATATCCGGAACCGATAATTTACCTTCAATATGTGGTGCTTTCCCCGGAATTTCGATGCCCCTAGCGTTTCCATTAAGAATAGCGTCGCCATTAATGTTGGTATGCGCCTTACAGGTGCGCTCCGGATTAACTTCAAACTCGCCGCCTTCGCCTTTGATAACGATGCAGGATGTTTTATTCAATGCGGCGGCCTGAGTATGTACCGGGCCGTAATTCGGATGAAAGACACCCTGCACGCTGGTGCAGCCCGCAGGCGCCAGAGTTTTCATAACCGTGTTGATAGGCGAGCGCACACCGAGTACAGCTTTCAGTCCAAGCCATTGCTGCAGTACCGGATTCAGTACAGAGCAGGGCAGATAAGCCAGCGAAGGTGCCGAGGCAATGGCGTCACGCTGGCGGATAATGGGCAGGTTAAACGCTTCAAATACCTGATGCAGATAAATACGTCCGGCGGTATGGGATTCTGTGCCGTGGGCGAGAATGCGGTATCCCATCTGATTGAGCAACAACATAGACAGGAAACACCAGAAGGGCTGGCGTCGCTTGCCGGCATAGGAGGGCCAGATTAAATCAGCCTGGGTGTCTGTCGGCCAGAGTTCGTTAATCGCTGCGGCAAAGCCGGCGAGTTCCTCCGGACTTTCTTCTTTTACCCGCATCAGCATAAACACGGCGCCGATCTGCTCTGGCAGAGCATCACCGCTGAGCATGTGTTGCATGGTGAATAGTGCTTCATCAAAGGTCATGTCGCGGCTGCCGTTTTTGCCACGGGCAAGAATGCGCACATAATCAGCCAGAATATGGCTCATAAACAGTTCTCCGGCCGGGGTAATCCGGCAATGCGGGCGGCGAGCTTAGCCGGGCTGCCCGGAAAAAGTTTCATCAGATAAATACTGCCGGATTTTTCGTTGCCCAGCGTCTGCTTCAGGTACTTGCTCAGTGGGCGCATAGCAGGCGACAGCTCGAATTCGCGATAAAAATCCTGCAGCGCGCTGATAATCTCCCAGTGCTCTGGCGTTAATGAAATGCCTTCCTCGGCTGCAAGGTACTCAGCGACTTCTTTATTCCAGTCATCGAGATTAACCAGAAAACCGTCTTTATCCAGTGGTGGTTGCATTATCGGGCCCAGCTCATTGTTTTTTCATGATCCAGCGTCAGCGCAAGCCACTGCTGATCATTGATTGTGCACTCTGCTGTTGCTGTGAGTCCGCGAGCCGTTAAATCTTTTTCGCGTACACGGAATGGCAACTTGCGGTTTTCTGCAGCGTGAGTGAGGTATGCGCCGTCGGCAAGCAAAATCAGTGTGTCTGCGTCGCTGAGTAATGGGGTGATTTTATCCAGAATCTGTTGGTCTGGTGCCATTACAAAATGCAGAGTCATATTAAAACCTCAGACAATGGTTTGCCTGTTGAATGCAGGTTGAGATATCTGCGTCCGTTGCGGCTTGCGCAAAAGGAAATAACAGATCATCGCTCAGTCCGTACTGTTCTGCATCCTCTTGCCGATAGAACACCTGGTCGCAGTCGTACATAGGGAGGGCTTTAATCAGACTGGAGGGCGTTTTGCCGCTGACTTTACGCGGACCCTGCTGTTTTATCAGCCAGCCTATAGCAGCCCCGGTGAAAATCAGGGTTACTTCGTGGTCAAACGTTGCCAGTGCCAGAGCCAGTTCAATGGCCTCCGGATCCGGAGTCGCGGGCGTGTCAATAACAATGCAGACTTTACTCACCTGGGTACCTGTTCTATCAATAATCAGAATTCCGCTTTGCGACCGGAGCTCAATGATCAAAATTCAACCATCAAACGAACCTAGCAAAACTAAACCAGCAAAACTAAAGCATCAAAACTCAATAACACGATCAGAGTCGGCGCAGGCTTCCGCCATTTCGCCCAGTCCGGCCAGCTCAAAACCTGCAGCCAGTGTCTCTGCCGGCAGATTGTATCTCTGTTGCTCTGCGCTGTCGGTGACGCCCCGGCGTAATGCATTGGCGATGCAGACCTGAATGCGGATACCGGCATCTGTAGCCAGAGACTGCCATTGCTGTGTGATTGAGATTTGCCCCTGAACAGGCTGCTGCGTTGACAGCGCGGCGAAGACTGCTTCCTGATAAAGAAATACACGCTGCAGTCTATGGCCTTCAGTCAGCAGGGTGGTGGCAAAATCCAGCGCCGCCTGGTGGTTAACTGTGGCATAGGGACTGGATTTGATCAGCAGAGAATAAGTAGTCATGGGCAGGGTTCCGTTAATTGCAGTTATGGTATCCGCCTTTGATGTGAATGCAATCTTTGTGGAGCCGGAGTCTGTATCGTATTGATTTATAAAAAAAAGTGTTGACCTTCTGCTGTGATTGGGTAATATACGCGGCGTTCGGAGGGATGGCTGAGCGGTTGAAAGCAC
>NZ_DJIO01000099.1:0-1391 GCF_002433655.1 Thalassolituus sp. UBA6592
CCGTGAACTGCGCCATCATGGGTGGTTCTCTGTTTATGGTGGAACGTGATTACAACTTCGCAGAAAGTACCGTATACGGTCTGGGTTCCGGTCTTGGCTGGGCTCTGGCGATTACCGCTCTGGCCGGTATCCGCGAAAAACTGCGTTACAGCGACGTTCCGGCAGGACTGCAGGGTCTGGGCATCACTTTCATGACCGTAGGTCTGATGTCTCTGGGCTTTATGTCCTTCTCTGGCGTGCAACTGTAAGGAGTAGGCTGTGGAACTGGAAATTATTCTTGGCGTTGTGATGTTTACCGTGATCGTACTGGCACTGGTATTCATCATTCTCGGCGCCCGTGCCAAGCTGGTAAGCTCTGGTAACGTAAAAATTATGATCAACGGCGAACGTGAAGTTGAAACGGAAGCCGGCGGCAAACTGCTGCAGACACTGGCAGCAAACAATATCTTCCTGTCATCTGCCTGTGGTGGTGGTGGTACCTGTGCCCAGTGTAAGTGTGTGGTGAAAAGCGGTGGTGGCGAAATGCTGCCAACCGAAGCCTCTCACTTCACTAAAGGTGAAGCCCGTGAAGGCTGGCGTCTGTCCTGTCAGACTCCGGTTAAGCAGGATATGGATGTAGAAGTTCCGGAAGAAGTCTTCGGTGTTAAGAAGTGGGAGACCACGGTTGTTTCTAACCCGAACATGGCAACTTTCATTAAGGAACTGACACTGGCTCTGCCGGAAGGCGAGCACGTGAACTTCCGCGCCGGTGGTTATGTACAGCTGGAATGTCCTCCTTACGAAATCAACTACTCCGACTTCGATATCGAAGAAGAGTATCGCGGTGACTGGGAGAAATACGGCTTCTTCGACATTAAGGCAGTTAACAAAGAGACCACCATCCGTGCGTACTCTATGGCTAACTATCCGGAAGAGAAGGGTGTGGTTAAGTTCAATATCCGTATTGCAACGCCACCACCGGGCTCCAAAGGCATTCCTGCCGGTATCATGTCGTCTTACGTGTTCAACCTGAAGCCAGGCGACAAGGTCACTGTGTACGGTCCATTTGGTGAGTTCTTCGCCAAAGACACGGATGCTGAGATGATCTTCATCGGTGGTGGTGCGGGTATGGCGCCAATGCGTTCCCACATCTTCGACCAGCTGAAGCGCCTGAAGTCCAAGCGTAAGATCAGCTTCTGGTACGGTGCACGCTCGCTGCGTGAACTCTTCTATCAGGATGAATACGATCAGCTTGCCGAAGAGAACGACAACTTCGAATGGCACGTTGCTATGTCTGACCCTCAGCCAGAAGATAACTGGGAAGGTCTGACCGGCTTCATCCATAACGTACTGTATGAAGAGTACCTGAAGGATCACCCGGCACCGGAAGATTGCGAGTTCTACATGTGTGG
>NZ_DJIO01000099.1:1506-1666 GCF_002433655.1 Thalassolituus sp. UBA6592
CTTCTGGTACGGTGCACGTTCACTGCGTGAGCTGTTCTATCAGGATGAGTACGACGCGCTGGCGGCAGAGAACGATAACTTCGAATGGCATGTGGCCATGTCGGATCCGCTGCCGGAAGACAACTGGACAGGCCTGACCGGCTTTATCCATAACGTGCTG
>NZ_DJIO01000099.1:1977-9407 GCF_002433655.1 Thalassolituus sp. UBA6592
ACCGGCTTTATCCATAACGTGCTGTATGAACAGTACCTTAAGGATCACCCGGCACCAGAAGACTGTGAGTTTTACATGTGTGGGCCACCGATCATGAACCAATCGGTGATCAACATGCTGACCAGTCTGGGTGTTGAGCCTGAAAACATCATGCTGGATGACTTCGGCGGTTGATGTTTCATAAAAAACCGCGCTGAGGCGCGGTTTTTTTATGCCTGAAATCCGGGGTAAGTATGGTGCTTTCTGCCGTAAAGCCGCGCCATTACTGGGCTGCTGCCAGGGACATCTTTGTGTAAATCCTGTCGGGACATGATCTGCAACAATCCCGTTACTTTCCCTTGTGTTGAAAACCGCCACCATGGGTTATCATATAAAGCAACATCGTCAGCTTTGGCTGACTCCATTTGGATGTGAATGCTGAGTTTTATGAGCGATACCAATAGCAACGAAAAGGCGCCGATTAACTGGACGCCGACAACGATGTTCGTAATCACTAACCTGGTGGCTGTGACAGCCGTGCCCTGGTACGGTCTTACGCATGGATACTCTCTGTCTGCGGTGATTGCCTTTGTTCTGCTGACCTGGCTGACGGAGCTGGCGATTACTGCCGGTTATCATCGTCTGTGGTCTCACAACGCCTACAAAGCCCATTGGGCATTGCGTTTGTTCTATGCGCTGTTTGGTGCAATGGCACTGCAGAATACGGTCCTGCACTGGTCTTCCGGTCACCGTGTCCATCATCGTCATGTCGATGATGTAGATCTGGATCCATACTCGGCCAAACGTGGCCTGTGGTTCTCCCATATGGGCTGGATGATCCGTCGCTATCCAAGTGGTGAGGTGAATTTCGACAACGTGAAAAACCTGACCAAAGATCCGATCGTTATGTGGCAATACAAGTACTACATCCCGATCGCACTGGGTATGAACATCCTCATTCCGGTTGCTCTGGGTCTGATACTGGGCGATGTCTGGGGTATGCTGCTGATGGCGGGCTTCCTGCGCATTGTAACCACTCACCACTTTACCTTTTTCATTAACTCCATTGCGCACAAATGGGGTTCGCAGCCTTACACGGATGAAAACACTGCCCGTGATAACGCTTTCTTCGCCTTTCTGACCCATGGCGAGGGCTACCATAATTATCACCATATTTTTCAGACCGATTACCGCAACGGAATCCGCTGGTATCAGTGGGATCCCACCAAGTGGTTTATTAAAGCAAGTGCTCTGGTTGGTCTGGCGTCGGATCTGAAAACCGTACCGGAATTCAAAATCCAGCGGGCAAAACTGAAAATGGAATTCAAACGCGCTCAGGAGAAACTGGAAAAAACCGGTAACCATGAAAAATGGTCTGCCATGCTGGAAACTGAGTACGAAGAATTCAAGCGTATGCTGGCTCACTGGACTGAGCTGCAGGGCGAGCGGGTTCAGGAAACCCGCCGTAACCTGCAGGAAAAGTGGGAAGGTGCTGCTCTGCGAACCCGCATGAAAGAAGTCGAATATTCTCTGCGGATGCAGCAGAAGCGACTGCGGTTAATGGTGGCGCAATTTACCGCCGCCTGATCTGCAACAGACTTTTCTGATTGAAAGCCCCGCCAGTGAGAACTGGTGGGGTTTTTTATTATTTATATTCCGATACATTGCGCGGCCTTTTCAGGACGAAACCGCGGGAATTATCTGTGAATATATATGCTCATTTTCTGACCTTTTCAACCACACTTCTGCTTCTCAGTGCCTGCGGAGGAGGAAGTTCTTCAGGTAGTGGCAACGAAATTGACGCTGGCGCCGACAGCAATACCGGAGATTCAACTCCGGGCAACAGCGACAACGCCCCCTCCGCTCAGGCCATCGATTGCAGTCTGGATAAATCACAGGATATGCCCTGGCCGATGCCGGAGTATCCGGGCTTTAATTTGCCGTCCGGCATTGTTCAGTCAGCCAATGGTGCGGAATATATCCCGCAGGGTCTGGACCCGGTAAACTGGGTTTATCTGGTATCCGTGCCGTTGATTTTTACTTATGCCGGTGCCCGGGAAGGCTCAGATTATGTTGGTCCGCAATGGAATCTTGAGCAGGAGAATGGCGTAACTGCGACGGTCGATTATGTGTCGCCGGGTGTAACGGCTGGTGATGAAGTCTGGTATTTTTCCCGCTCAGGTGTCTCTGATATGGGTGAGGCATACACTGGTGTCGTGGAACTTGAGGTGCACCAGCCAGCGGATTGCAGCCTGAGTTTCAGTCAGTTCGACGAGCAGGGGCAAATCACCGGACGCTATCAGGGTGACCGTAATACATCGGTATTTTATGGTTATGACGAAGGTGAACTGGTCTCCGTTACTGAAACCCACATCCGCAATGATGGCGGCGGTGAAACCGTATTCGCGCCCGTTGATCCGGGTGAGGCATATCCGTACAGTATTTTTCGCTGGGACAGCAACGGTGAAAACGGCTGGTACGGCAAGTGCGCAGACAGGGAAGGCAGTAATTGCGAGGTGAGTACATCGCTTTAAGGCGCTTCAGCCGAATAAGCGGAATAAAGTGCCGCTGGTTAGTTGGTTGGGTAGGTGGCAGGCTGGTTGGTTAGCTGGCTGGCGGACGTAAGAGATTATTCTCCGCGTGGTCCATTCATCTGGCCGGTCAGGTGTGAAATACTCCTGACTGATCTGATTCCGGAATAACCCATGGCTGAACCTGGCAACACGCAGAACAGGGAGCATCCACCACGCTTCGTTTATCAACAGCAGGCAGCAACCTTCAGAGCGCGGAAAACAGCGCTTGGGCTGCGCCTGTTGCTTGGCCATTTCCCATCGCCGTCACAAACGTTAATTGATCAGGTTGCGGCAGCCTATAACCGGGCTGACGAAACAGGCGATCGTGTCGCTCAGGAATTATTCAATAATCCGCAGCTGCGTCAGGCAAACATTAATCCTCATGAATATCTGCGCCAAGCTGTTGAGCAGGGCAGTGCCGCTGTCGATGACACATTAACGCCGTCATTAAAAACCCTGATCCAACAGGCTGAAACGCCGCCGCTTTGGCTCGACTCTGGCAAGCTCACAGAAGCCTGCGACGTTATTCACCGTTGCGGGCGGTTTGCTATGTACGCACTCGGAGATATGGCTTTATTGGGCGGCTACGCCAACAGTGATATTACCAAGCCTCTGTCATTTACCGGCGCTTTAAATGGCAACAGCTCGTTTGACCGCGTGTCGGAAACAACGTCGTTCTGGTTTGATGTCACAACGCCCGGCGCATTGGTGCCCGGCGCAAAAGGCTACTGTTCGGCCGTGAAAGTTCGCGTTATGCATGCACTGGTGCGCCAGCGGTTGCTGCAGCATCCTGACTGGAATACAGAAGAGTGGGGGCTGCCGATTAATCAGGGCGATTCGCTGGCCACTAACGTAGCGTTCTCCATGCTGATGATCACTGGTGCCAGTATGATGGGCTGGCGATTTAACGATAAGGAAATCGAAGCCGTACTGCATCTCTGGCGGTATGTGGCTTTTCTGATGGGTGATGACTGGACGCTGTTGCCGGAAAATCGGGAGCAGGGTGTCGACTGGTTATTTGTAATCGCCATGGGCAGTCGTATTAATCCGGATGACGACAGCATGGCGCTGGCAAAATCCTATCTGGAAAATTTCCTCGATGTACCCGGGCGTCCGGCTTATAAAAAGTTTGTGTATTGGTTTCACCGTATGTATGCCAACTGGCTGATTCCAGCGGATATACGCCGGGTACTGAATATTCCCTCAGCTTATGGGCTCGGGCTGTTGCCTGCACTGCAGTTTCCGTTTATCCGTCTGATGGATACCGCCGCGCGTTTTATCCCTCCTTTTGATCGCTGGTTGCGGCGCTTTGGCCGCAATGGGCAGCAGTATATTGTCAGCAGCCGTCTGCAGGGACGGGAAGTTACCTTCGCTGATAAGAACACCATGGCTCGTTGATTTATACCGTTATCTTTAATTTCCTCTCCGCTTGTCTGTCCGCCGGTTTTCAGCCGTTCTGTGTCAATGGCTTAGTGCTGTAGTCGGGGCAGGGGGTGGTGGCGGGGAGAAACAGAATTCCTGCTGATCTTGTGCTGTGACCCGCCGGCGAAAGGCGTTAGTATGTCGGCGTAAAAATTCAGCAGGAGATTTGTATGGCAAATGTAGTCATTACCGGCGCCAATCGTGGCATCGGCCTTGAGCTGGCGAAGCTGTTTGCAGCGCGCGGCGATGCGGTCACCGGTATTTGTCGTGATACCAGTGATGAACTGGAAGATATTGCCGATCAGGTGATCAGTGGTATAGACCTGACCGCAGATGAGTCACTGGGCGCCATCGCCACTATCCTTGAGCAGCTGCTGGAAGGCCCACTGGATGTGCTGATCAATAACGCTGGCCTGTTTACCAATGAGACCATTAATTCGATGGACTTTGACGCCATCCAGCGTCAGTTCGATATCAATGCCATGGTGCCACTGAAGCTGACGATGATGCTGCTGCCGTATATGGCAGAGGGCAGCAAAATTGCCAATATCACCAGCCGCATGGGCTCCATTGCCGATAATACGTCGGGCTCTTATTACGGTTATCGCGCCTCCAAAGCCGCGCTCAATGCGTTTGGTAAATCCCTGGCAATGGACCTGAAGCCTCAGGGTATTGCTGTTGCGCAACTCCATCCGGGATTTGTTAAAACCCGTATGGTTGGTTTTAACGGTGACATTACACCTGAAGAAGCAGCACAGGGACTGGCGGCCCGTATCGATGAGCTGACCCTGGAAAATTCCGGTGGTTTCTGGCATTCCAATGGCCAGGAATTACCCTGGTAAATCTATCCGACAGAGAAAACACTATGTCTAATGCACGTATCGTAAAGAAAAAACATACCCGCTTTCTCGCCGACTTTATGGTTGAAGTCAGTCAGGATGCTGAGTGGGAAAAGAAACTGCAGGCGCTGCAGATTGAAGACAAACTGAACACCGCTGAAGCCGGTTATCCAACTGAGTTTCTGCAGTGGGTACCTGAAGCCGAAGCAGATAATCTGCAATACAGCATTGAGCGCGTTGAGTTGGCAGATATTCCGCGTGAAGCGTCCTGCTGGTGGCCAGTGGATGACAATACCCATTTCTACATGGCGTATCCGTCTGAGTATCCACAGTCGTCGATTTATATGGCCATTGATTTTCATGGCGATCACAGTGATTGCTGCGGCTGATAAAAGCGGGATAAGCCAGAGAACGGTATGCCGGAATTAACCGATCTTAAACAGCGTTTACGCGATCAGCGCGACCTGTTGAATGAATTGCAGTCTACTCGTCTGCATCGTGCCCTGAGCTGGCTTAACGCCGCTCAGCAACATGATGAAGACGCAGACCTGCGCTTTATCTGCAGCTGGATCAGTTTCAGTGCCTGTTGTTTTGTCGAAGAGAGCAGCAGCTCGCCGCTGGAAGAGCAGCTGGCATTCCAGAACTTTATTCAGCAGCTGGTCAATCTGGATCCGGATGAACGCATTTACGATTGTTTGTGGCATCAGTTTTCCGGCCCGGTGCGGGCATTGATTAAAAATCCGTATGTGTTTGCACCGTTCTGGGAATCCCAGCGCCGTGGCGATGACTGCTGGAAAGAGGCGTTTGATCTCTCATCAGTCGCAGCGCTGAATTTCCTCAGTCGCAAAAAAGTACCTGAATTACTGGGTATCGTGCTGGACCGCTTATACGTACTGCACAATCAGGTGGTGCGGGGCGGGGCAACCTGGCAAAGCCGGGTAAACCGGGAACAGGTTGAAGACGGTGGCAAATTGCTGCTGGCTCTGATGCCGGTTGTGATCGACATTATGCTGACTCACAGTGACCATGACTGGGGTGAGCTGGCGTATCCGGTGGTGAAGTAGTGCGGATAAGAGTACGGGCTGGTTAATAAAGCAGCAAAAAAACAGGGCGGATATTCCGCCCTGTTTTTGTTTGGTCAGCTGACAAATTCGACCGCATCGCTGAGTTCAGCCCGATCGGTACGGCATTTATTGGCATCGGCATTGTCGTCGGCGTAACCGAATGACATGCCGAACAAAATTCCCTGTTCTTCCGGAATATTCAGGAAAGATTTTACCGGCTGAGGAAACTGCCCCAGTGCTCCCTGCATGCAGGAATCAATACCGCGTTCTTTCAGCAGCAGGGTCAGTGTCTGTGCATAAATGCCAACATCCACCGCACCCATAATATCCAGATATTTATCCATGGTGAAAAACGCAACATGAGGCGCGTCGAAGAAGGCCCAGTTGCGTAGCATGGCCATATTACGCTTCATCTTATCTTCGCGTTCAATCCCCATGGCATTGTACAGCGCCGCCGCTGATCCGAACTGACGTTCACGGTGAATGCTCTGATAGGCAACCTTCCAGTTAAATTCCGGTTCTGGCTGCTGCTGTTTCATCACCGTTGCGACCAGCTGGTTTTTCAGCTCGTCTTTTTTGGCTCCGGACACCACGTAGGTTTTCCACGGCTGCACATTGCAGTTGGATGGCGCACGCTGTGCTGCACTGAAAACTTCCTGCAAAACCGCCGGGTCGACAGCATCTTTTTTAAACGCACGAACGGAATAGCGGCTGTTGAGAATATCGCTGAGTGACATGATGCCCTCTTATTTTTCTGTATTGGGTGGGTAACGCTTTATGTGTTCATCAGATGGTATCAGCGTACCGGGCCAAAGAGGGGGGCGGATGTGCCACAAGTGCAGCAATTAGCGAGGGCAGACAGAAAAACAGCCGGGCACCCGAAAGTGGCCGGCTGTTTATTCATACGCTGGATAATGGCTTATTTAGCCAGTAAATAATTCACCAGCAGAGGTACCGGGCGACCGGTTGCACCTTTCTTCGCACCACCGACCCATGCGGTACCGGCGATGTCCAGGTGCGCCCACGGCGTACCTTCAGTGAAGCGTGACAGGAAGCAGGCTGCGGTGGTGGCACCGGCCAGCGGACCACCAATGTTCGCCATATCGGCAAAGTTGGAATCCAGCAGGTCCTGATAATCTTCTTCCAGTGGCAGGCGCCATACTTTATCGCAGGAATATTTCGCCGCACTCTGCAGTTGCTCTGCCAGTGCTTCGTCCTGGGTGAACAGACCAGAGTTCACTTCACCGAGCGCAGCCATGCAGGCACCGGTCAGGGTGGCAATATCCACGACCGAAGCTGGTTTGAAGTTATCGATACCGTAAGTCAGCGCATCACACAGCACCAGGCGGCCTTCAGCATCGGTATTCAGAATCTCGATGGTTTTGCCAGACAGGGAAGTGACTACGTCACCTGGCTTGCTGGCATTGCCTGCCGGCATGTTTTCCGCACTGGTCACCATGCCGATCACGTTGATGGCTGGTTTCAGTTGCAGCAGGGTTTTCATGGTACCGAATACCGAAGCCGCACCACACATGTCGTACTTCATTTCGTCC
>NZ_DJIO01000099.1:9715-13163 GCF_002433655.1 Thalassolituus sp. UBA6592
GTCGTACTTCATTTCGTCCATTTTCTGGCCTGGCTTGAGGCTGATACCGCCGGTATCAAAGGTGATGCCTTTACCCAGGATCATATGAGCTGGCTGACCTTCGCCGGCACCCATGTATTTCATGACGATCATTTTGCCTGGCTCAGAGGAGCCTTTGGCAACGGATACGAACGCGCCGGCACCCATTTTTTCCAGTTCTGCTTCATCCAGCACAGTGACATCCAATGCGGCATCTGACGCCAGAGCCTGAGCCTGACCGGCCAGATAAGAAGGCGTACAGATGTTTGGTGGCATATTGCCCAGCTCTTTGGCGAAGTTAACCCCATTGGCCACGGCATCACCTTTGGCCAGTGCTGCTGCAACATCGCCGCCCAGCCAGATCAGGGATTCAGGTGCGCGCGGTGCTTCTTCGTCGTCCTTTTTGCCTTTGGTTTCGGTAAACTTGTACAGCGCATTACCAAAAGCCATGGCAGTCTGTTCAGCCCACCAGGATTCCGGCAGTTCGTCACTGGCGAGACCGGTCAGTGCCAGGGCGATTTCGCCATCCAGTTTGCTGGTGGCGGCGGCGATGGCTGTCAGAATTTTTTGTGCGGCCGCGGCTTTCACAGCGTCTTTACCGCTGCCTACCAGCAGTACACGTTGTGCTTTGATGCCACTGACGGCTGGTAACAGCAGGGTTTCGGCGGTTTTTCCGCTGATGTCTCGGGCGTCGATACGGGCCTGAAGAAAACCGCCGGAGGCGCTGTCGATGGCGGCGGCGGCTTCAGATAACTTGCCTGACTGGTCGAGAGTGACCACAATACAGCTTGCTTGAATGTCGGCGGCAGAACTGGAGGAAATCTGGTATTGCATGCTGGCTCCTGACGGATAAAAAACTGGGGAATTCCCGGGCAGATGCAGGATCACAAACAGCGATCCTGAAAATCCATGTCACAGACTCTGTGACTGATACAGGGCTTTTATACTGCTCTTTGTCGCCGGACGCGTAAAGAGCACCCAGACAAGAACAGCAAAGAAAAGTCGCAGCAGAAGCCTGTTCCCGCTGGAACGTACTTTTTCTTTACAGCCACAGTACCGATATGTGTTCAAGTTTACGAAAATCAAGGGCGGAGCAGATCCGTTGTTAAGGTGTTGAGTTGATTCTTTTCCGTTACCTGGCCCGGGAACTGGCAGGTTCCATGGTGGCAGTAACCACCGTTCTGTTAATGATTCTGATGAGCGGCCGGCTGATTCAGCAGCTGGCGGCAGCGGCGGCAGGGGAAGTGTCCCTCGAAATCGTGTTTTTTACGCTGCTGCTGCGTTTGCCATCCTTTCTCGAGATGATCCTGCCGCTGGCGCTGTTTATCTCGATTCTGCTGACCTATGGGCGTCTGTACGCCGAAAGTGAAATGACGGTGCTGACGGCAACCGGTATTTCTGATCGGAAACTGCTGGGTTATACCCTGATTCCGGCCGGTCTGCTGATGCTGCTGGTGGCCAGTTTTACGCTGCTGCTGAGCCCATGGGGTGCTCAGAAAATGGAAGACCTGTACCAGAAGCAATCCCAGTTGACTGAATTTGAACTGCTGGCACCGGGACGCTTCCAGAGCACTAAAAAGGGTACCCGGGTGACCTACACCGAGACCCTGTCAGACGATAAGACTGAGATGAACAACGTCTTTATCGCCGATGGCGACACCCTGATGCTGGCCAAACTGGGTACTCAGTACGTCAGTGATGATACCGGCTCACGTTATCTGGAGTTGCACAACGGCCGTCGCTACGACCTGACGCCGGGCAGTGCCGAGCTGCAGATTCTCGATTTTGATCTGTATGGTGTAAAGATCGCTGATGAACCGGAAGAGCGCCGCAAATTGCGTAAGGAAGCCGTCCCAACGCTGGATCTGATCGGTTCGGATGATCCCAAGCATCAGGCGCAGCTGCAGTGGCGGATTTCACTGATTCTGATGGTACCGATCGTTACCCTGATTGCCTTTCCGCTGTCGAAAGTGAATCCGCGTCAGGGACGTTTTGCCCGGCTGTTTCCCGCCATCGTGTTATTTATGGTGTATATCTCATTGTTGATTGCCATGACCGGCATGATTGAAAAGCGCTCGCTGAATCCGGCCATTGGTCTGTGGATTCTACATATTATTTATACATTGATCGGTGCCGGTCTGTTGCTGGGGCCCGAATTTATCCGCCGGCGTAAGGTGAAAAAACTGTGAGACATCTCGATTCCTACGTCGCCCGCAACGTATTTATGGCAACCGTGGTGGTTGTTATTGTGATCGTTGGGCTGGATGCCATTTTTACTCTGGTAGATGAGCTCGATCAGCTCAAAGGCGATTATCAGTTTATTCAGGCGCTGGAATTTATGGCGCTGCGTTTACCGCGCCGTGCTTATGAATACATGCCGATGGCCTGTCTGATCGGCTGCCTGGCGGGGCTGGGTACCATGGCCGCAAACAGTGAACTTACCGTGATGCGGGCTGCCGGTATCTCGGTGATGCGGATTACGCTGTCGGTCCTTAAGCCGATGGCACTGCTGATGGTGATCAGTCTGCTGCTGGCTCAGTTTGCAGTACCAACGCTGGAGCGTATTGCCCAATCGCAGAAAGCGGTAGCGCAGGGTAAAGACGATTCATTGTCGAATAAAGGCAAAGGCTACTGGCACCGTGAAGGCAATGATTTTATGCGCTTCAACGCGGTGGAACCGGGCGGCGTACTGCACGGCATTACCCTGTATGAATTTGATGTGGACGCTGAACTGCAACGGGTACGTACCGCAGAGCGGGCGATTTATCAGCGTTCCCATTGGCAGATGGAGAACGTCAACGACGTGCTGATTTTTGCTGATTCCAGCCAGGTTCACCATTATGACAGTATCCGCTGGGATACCGAACTCAGTCCGGAAACACTGAGTGTGGTGATGATTGAACCGCGCGATATGTCGATTACCAATCTATACGGTTATACCCAGTATCTGCAGAAGCAGGGCCTGAATGCAGATAATTATCTGCTGTCATTCTGGCGGAAGGTGACGCAGCCGCTGGGGACTTTTGCGCTGGTGATTCTCGGTATTTCTTTTATCTTCGGTCCGCTGCGTTCGGTCACCCCGGGCTACCGTATTTTCAGCGGTATTCTGGTGGGGCTGGTGTACAAATACGCTGAGGAAATGCTGGCGCCGGCCAGTATCGTATTCGGCTTTGCGCCGATCTGGGCGAGTATTATTCCGATTGCTGGCTGCATTGTCGCCGGAACACTGATGATGCGTAAAGCAGGCTGACTCTGTGTTGCTAAGTTAAAGACGTTAAAAAAGGAGGCGTGGCCCATTGCTGTCCCACAGTTTAAAACGGATTTTTTTATAAACGGCTTCTAATGCCGATAAGCCATATGCCTCCTGGGGGAACTTACCGAGCGTCGGACCGCCCCCAGGCCGGCAAGGCGCCCCCCAGCTTTTCGCTTT
>NZ_DJIO01000059.1:0-32106 GCF_002433655.1 Thalassolituus sp. UBA6592
GCTACCAGGCTGCTCCATCCCGCGTCAGAGGCTGCGTATATTACGGAGGTGATCAGTTACTGTCAAGCCTAAGCGATTGTTTTTCTACTAATTTATTGCGAACTCCGGCTCTGGAAGAAAAATGGCCCGAACTGCTGGAGATTTAACCAATCTGGTGTTAGCTTTAGCTGTACAAAAAATAACAAGAATAAAATCTGCCTATGACTGCGCATCCGAGTAATACGATAACGTCGGCCGCTCTGCAGCCGCTGTTAAAACTGATGGAAAGCAAAGGATACTCCAGCACGGATCTGCTGATCCGTGAGATGGATGGACGCCCGGAACATATTTCCAGTCAACGCATTCCGATCAGCCAGTTTGACCGTCTGCTGGAACAGGCCAGTAAAATACTGGGTGAACCTTCAATTGGTTTTGCAGCTGGCCAACATCTGGATCTGCCAAGCTTTTATCTGCTGGGATTCCTGCTGAACAACTGCCACACAGGGCGTGAAGCTCTGACTATCCTGCGCCGCTACTATTCTCTGATCAGCGACACACGTTCCCCGGATCTGTTTATCGGTCAGCAGAGCATTAAGGTGGTTTATTACGTTGCTGAGGGCACGGCCTTTGGCAGCCATGCGCGCACCGAGTACATTGCTACCAGTATTCATACTGCGGGCAAAGCCTTCGGTGGTCATCTGTATCAGATTCAGGGTGCCGGCTTCTGCTTTCCACCGCCTGTCTACAAAGACGATCTGGAGCGCTATTTCGGCATTCCGCTACAGTTTAATCAACCGCATAACTGGATTTCCTTCTCTGCCCGCCTGCTGGATAAACCTTTATCCCAGGCCAACCCCGAACTGTTTGCCATCCTGAAAGCCCAGGCAGATAAAGCCTCCGAGCGCTTTGGCAACCTGAAGCCTTTCTCGCGCAAAGTCATGCACATCCTGTATCAGTGGCCGGAATCGATTCCAATTACCAAAGAATCTGTGGCTGAACTGCTCAGTACCAGCAGCCGTACCCTGACGCGCAGGCTACAGGAAGAGCAATGTCAGTTCTCAAATCTGCTGAAAGAAGTGCGCCTGGAGAAAGCTAAACACGCCTTAAGTAACGGCCACACGGATGTACAGCAACTGGCAATTGAACTGGGCTTTTCCGACCGCCGCGGCTTTGAACGCGCCTTCAAGCAATGGACAGGTAAAACCCCGGCTGCTTATCGCCGCTGCTGTCAGGAAGATGCGGAACAGGTTCAGCAACCTGCAACACAGAGCGGACAAGCCGACCAGGCATCAGATGCTCAGGAAATGATGTTTCATAACCCTCGTATGGCATCTGCCTGATCATTAATGCGACAGACACAAAAAAGCGGCCCTTTACGGCCGCTTTTTTGTGCGCAGTTTGCTGCAGAGTTTACCAGTCATTAGCCGATAACGCGGCTCTGACCGTCAGCATTTTTTCCGACTTTTCCAGCGCCATCAGACTGGAAAACAATTGCCGGGAGCCATCGCAGGTTGCCTCACTCAGCATCTGGCTGTACAGATCAATCAGATAATCATCGATGCGCAGCGCCATCTGAACCAGCTCATCGACACTGATGTCCGGATGAATATCAACACATTCAGCCAGCGCCTCGCTGATGGAGCCCGGCTCGAACTGGTGCCATTCATCCAGAACTTTCTTCTGCAGACCTTCTTCGATTTTTTCCACGGCTTCAGCCAGCGTGGTTTCATGCCGGGATAACAGGCGGCACATCATATCCACCCGCTCCCGCTGAGTCTGATCCCGCAATTGCTCAAACAGATTGCTGGCATGTCTGTGCAGCTGTTGGCTGTACCTGATGATATCTTTAACAGTTGAGTAACTCATGGCAGAAGCTCCTTTTTGCTGTTTCCAGCATAGTCACAACTGCCACAGTCTGCATGATGCGAAAGCGTGATTACTCAGCGTCGAAGCTTGCTTGCAGCTGATCTTTATAAGGACGAACCGCATTTTTGTCAGCGTCACTGACTTTACTGACGGCCTTCATCATGATGATGGAAGAAGACATCATCTGCGTCATCATGTCTTTCTGCTCTGCCGGCAGATCCGATTCCTGTATCTGCTTCAGCTGAGCCTCCAGCTGAGCCAGGCTCACCGGCTGGCTCTCCAGCTCCAGGGCCAGATACGCCATTGATACACGCTGAGTCGCGGATGCCCAGTCTTCCACACTGCTGTAACCAGCGGCTTTCACCTTGCTGTTGTACTCATCATACAAACCAGCGGACTTCAGGTCCTGTACGCCCTGATTGATCATTTCTTCGATGCCCTGGGTGCCATCGGGCATGGTATCCGGCATCTGATCTTCGTGTTGCGTCAGCCAGGCTTGCAGCCCTGGCATAGCGTCCGTCCAGTGCTTAACATCGGCTTCCGTAAGATCGGCAGCCAGCGAAAATTGAGCAAATAATACAAAGAAGGCAGCTGTTAAGATGCGCATCGTGGTCTCCTGAATAGTTTTGCTGGCATCTGTCGTTGATCCTGCGACACAGAGTCTCCGCCCGGATGCCGGTTTGGTGGCTCTACACTAACGGGCTTTAGCGGCGGCGGCAATAAATGCCGACATCGACAGCTTCGTCAAAATCTCCGATTGCGGGCAAGGTCGCATTAACCGAATGATCAAGCTGCTGCAAATCGACAAAATCCGGTACAACATACTGAGTTTCTGCCAGCAGCCATTGCGGTGCCTGTAACAACAGCTCACGCAAATCAGTACTGGAGCTGATGTCGTACAGTACGTCGGCAGCAAGCAGGACATCCACCTCGGGCCAGTTGCGTCCATCAACAGCATGAACAGTGACACCATTAAGCGCGGCATTTTCCGCAGCAGCTGTCAGTGCATTACTATCCAGATCAGCCACCCAGACTTCACTGGCGCCTGCCAGGGCGGCGGCAATACCGACAATGCCGGAACCGCAGCCAAAATCGAACACACGCTGACCGGCAACCTGTTGCGGATGTTTAAGCAGGTAAGCTGCCAGTGCACGCCCACCAGCCCAGGCAAACGCCCAATACGGCAACGCCTGCCACAGACCGGCGATCTGCGCCGCATCCAGCTTAATCTGCGGATCTTCTACTGCCATAAGCCACAGCTGCATGCCATCGGCGACTGTGCTGTTCTGCTCAAGCACAGCGCCAGGGATGACCAATTGCCGTTGCAGATGTTGCAGCGGCGTATGCTGATTGGAATTACCAGCTGACATATTTACGCTTAAATTGAGTGACTTTTTTCAGATAATTACGCGATTCTGCTTTGGGATGGCGCTTTACGATTGCCTGATAAACCTGGTCTGCCGACATGCGGTTAATCATATCCACAGCACGGCGCCGGTCAGAGCTGAAGGTTTTCAGCAGATTACCGGTACCACCGTTATAGGCTGCAATCATGCAGTATTCTTTTTTCTGCCAGCCCTGCACATCCTTCAGATACACATCACGTAAAATGGATAAATACGCCGTACCGGTATCAACATTATTTTGTGGATTTAACAGATAATTACGGCTGGGTTGGTCATTGCGGCGATGAATACGCTGAAATACATCGGCACCAGCGGTGCGCTGCATCACCTGCATTAATCCGTAGGCGCCGGCATGAGAAACCGCAAACGGGTTAAAGCTGCTCTCAGTTTCCATAATTGCCATTATTAATGGCACGGACACGCCGTATTTCGCTCCAGACTGCTCCGCCAGATTGCGATAACGCCCGGCACTTTTCTGCCGGTGAGAACGCACCATCGGAATATTAACCCAATAGCGGGCACCCTTTTTCTGCAGTTTTTTACTGACCAGATATTCGGCAAAGCGATTGGCGCGCCACGGATATTCAATACTCTGACCATCCTGATCCAATACCTGACCAGTAAGAAAGGGCTTTCCGGTAATGCCCATATCTGCCGCTGTATAAAGATCCACTGCTGACGGATCTGCCGGAGTTAATAACGTTGCCGCGATCGCGTGCTGAAGTGAAGTAAGCGGCGTTTTGCTGCCCTGAGTTTCAACCCGGATGAGACCAGCGTCGAAGTCGATATACACACGGGTGTGAAAATCATCGAGGTACTTTACAAAGGTACGTACAGAGCTTTCCTGATAATCATCGCCCCACACCTGGTTGGCTTTTTCAGAAAAGAAAACGTATTCGAGAATCACCGCCTGCACATCGCTCGACAGATCGATAAAATTTTCTGGCAGGTCCGTACTGTAGGTTTCTTCTGAGCGAACGACAGAAGACACAGCGATGCTCAGCAATAAGAGACAAATCGGGTAAAAAAAGCGCATGGAGACAAAACAAAACCGGCGGCATAAAGCCGCCAGTTTATCGGTATGCCCTGCAGCTGTCAGCTTCAGCGTTTAGCCTCACGACGGACAGCGGAAGGTGAGAAATCACGCTCACTCAGGTCGTAGCTGAAGTTCATGGTGGAGTCACGTTCGTTATCCAGACCTTCGGCATAGTAACGGCCGTCCTCCAGATCGTAAGTGACTTCCAGCGTGGTGTAGACCACAGGCACTTCATAATAGTTAATCACGTGCGCTTCAGTGACTTCCCACAGCTTACCATCTTCATCGTATTCTTCGGCATACACGATGGACCAGGAGTCCTCATCAACATAGTAGCGACGGGTGCTGTAGCGGTGGCTGTAACCCACACGCAATTTAGCTTCAATCACCCATACCCGGTGTGCTTCGTAGCGCAGCAGCGCCGGATTAATGTGATGATCCATCAGGATATCGTCCAGTTTCACATTGCCCTGATGCACTTTGTAAGCGTTATAAGGAATGTAGATTTCCTGCTTTCCTTTCAGCTCCCAGTCATAGTAATCAGGCGCACCGTTAAACATATCAACCTGATCCACGGTACGGATCGAGTTAGTGTTCACATCCGCGGTATCGTAGGCCAGATCCGGGGTGCGGCGCAGACGGCGCTGGCCTGGCATGTAAATCCAGGATTTACGTGGTGAACGGATCTGATCCAGCGTTTCATGCACCAGCGTAATCGAGCCGGCTAAATTGGCCGGTGCCAGAGTCTTACGCTTCAACAGAAAAATGGTGTTATCCAGATCCGCCGGTTCAGCGCCCAACATACTGTATTTGAAGAAGTACTCGTACTGACGCAGCACGTCCATACGCTGGCCGCCGGACGTCACAGAGGAAGCTACGGCAGTATAAGAATCCGTCAGGCCACGGAAACGCAGAGTGTGGTTCCACAGCACTTCCAGACCGTTCTGCGGAATCGGGAATGGTGACGACATGGTCGCACCTTTCACCCCGGAGCCGTATTTCAGTAACTCTGCACGGGTGGCGTTGGTTTTAACACCTTGGTAAACATAATCCGGATAGGACGCTGAGCGGCGGGTCGGATAGACCTCAAAATAAAGATCCGGAAAGCGCTTCAGTAACACCTGCTGGCCATTGGTCAGGCGCGCCTGATGTTCCTTCATATTGGCAGCATTGATACGGAACAGTGGCTTATCCGCAGCGAACGGGTCGGCGTGGAACGCACCCGGCTTGTGATTCTTATCCTGAGGCAGCCCGCCGGTCCAGGCGGGAATATCCCGGCCATTGCCCGCTTTCTGGGCGCCGACAGGGGTCAGATCTTTACCCAGACGTTCTGCTTCTGCCGCTGGCACGGCGGCCAACACGGAAGAACTGAGAAGCGACAGCACACTGAATAAAATTATTTTTCTCATAGGTGATATTCCGCCAACGATATAGTGATATTCGGGCGGAGGCTACTTCTGAGACTATGGTCAATCAACCTTGGGTTACAAATTACTACAAATTACTGAAACTAAGGTCTCTTTACGCAATTTATTGATAATCTGGAAAATAGTAGACTGGCTACGCTAATACTTTCAGTTGACACTTCTGCCAACAACCGCCCCTGCAAGCGGGCAACAATGGCTGCGATCAAAGGCACCGTTCTGGGATCGTTGCGCTCTGCGCCCCAGAAGACGGGGGTCATATCCGGACTGTCGGTCTCCAGTAAAATACTGCTGTGCGGTAAAGCAGCTACTGTACGACGCAGCTTGTGCGCGCGCGGATGCGTCAGCGCCCCACCAATTCCCAATGCAAAACCCAGCTCAATCCATTTTGCTGCCTGCTGCCCGCTGCCACTGAATGCGTGCACCATGCCACCGTGAGTAAAGCGCCGTCGCCTGAGCCAGGAAGCCGCTTCATCATGCATACCACGGATATGCAGAATCAGCGGTAACCTGTGGGCTTCAGCCAGCTCGACCTGAAGACGGAACCAGTGCCACTGCTGTTCAAGAATTTCATCTGTGGTAGCCAGAATCCGGTCCAGGCCCACCTCTCCCACGGCTACAACCCCTGGATCAGTCAGCGCCTGATCGAGCCAATCGATATCAGCCTGGCGATGCTGTGTGAGAAAATACGGGTGCAGGCCCTGAGCATAAAACCAGGGCTTGCCGGCACAGAATCCGGCTAACGCCTGTCCCTGTTGGCGACTGATCCCCGGAATCAGCAAACCACAGCACCCTGCCTGCTGCGCTGACTGCCACAGTGCTTCACGATCTGCGTCGAACGCTGCAAAGTCAAAATGACAGTGGCTGTCGAACCATTGAGTCTCAAACCCAGGATCCACCTCTCCCGGAGCCGCAAACACAGTGGCCGCCCCGCCCAGCCCGTCAGACCTCTTTTCCTCTGACTTGTGGCCTGCAAATTCATGGATTGGAGAGTTCGTCATAATCCTTCCAGGGTTGGGTGAACAAAATTCACTCGGTTACTGGCACAAAGCAGGTTAGTCTGCTTCATTGTAAGACAGTAAAAAGCAAGACAGTAAAGAGCAAGACAGAAAAGATCGAGCACTGCTGCGGGGAACGCCATCAGATGGAACTGACAGCCCGGGAATTAAGAGAAAGCATTATCCGCCCTACTCTGAAATATCTGGGCAGATCGTCTGACGCCGCCGAAAACCTGCTGACGGCCATCGTCTATCAGCAACGACAGCGACCGCGGGGCAATACCTCCGGCATGCTGTACCCCATTGATGCTGCGCTGCATCAGAAAGTCTGGAATCAATACCTGGCATTTGAACCGGAACTGGCCAGTAAAATTCGCGGCCTCGCCTCCCAGCGCGAATTCCTCAACAGCCCTCACTCCGAATTAGAAACCAACCTGAGTTACGCCACCGCCATCGCCTGGGCGGTATTTCTCGCTTACCCGCAGGTCCGCTTTCGCAGCCAACCCGAGCAATCCGGCACGCCTGCAAAAACCGTCAATGCACGACAGCAAAGTAATGCACGCCCTGATAAGGCAGCCCCTGACAATGCAAATACCAGTAATGTCAGCCTGAGGGAAGAACGCGTTACTTCAGATTAAGTGACGGCTTCACGGCTTTCCACAGAGCCATATAATTACGTGCCAGAGGTACCGCTGGCTGTTCCTCAACAATCGGTTTACGTAAGGTCAGCATGCGCTCAGCACTGGCGGAATACGCCACATAGGTTTTCAGAAATTCCGGATAAGCTTTCAGCTCGTTATTTACCCATTCCACGTGACCGGGCTTGCGCCGGTCAATCATGGTGACAAACGGCAGCCATTGTTTGGGTTTGGCCCAACTGTAGTCCTGTTTGATCTGCTCATAGGCACGGATGGACAATACCGAGGGTTCCACCGGCAACAGAATCCGGTCGCAGGCCTTTAACACCCCTTCCATCTGCGGTGTCATCATCGGCGGGCAATCAATAATCACCAGACCATAACTTTCTGCCAGCGCACTTAAGGCCTGAGTCACCCGGTCTTTGGCGTCTTTTTTCGATTCCAGGCGTTGGTTGAACTTGCGCAGTGAAGTATCCGCGCTCAGCACATCCAGCTTGGGGATCGCGGTGTGCTGAATGTAGTCGGATATCGGCTTATGCTCGTGCCAGAAACCGTCCTGTCTGGTTTTCGCATCAATGCCAAGCAGCCAACTGGCGGACGCCTGCGGATCAAGGTCCCAGACCAGTACCGGGATACCTTCCCGTGCCGCCAGAGCAGCCAGATTCACCACTGTCGTTGTTTTACCCACACCACCTTTCAGCTGATAAACCGCCAGAGCCCGCATTGCCGTGTTCCTTTGTTGCTTAAGCCTGTGTCGTTCCCCCAGCGCATAAACGCAAATCGGGTATAACAGTCACGAAAGCTATAATTGACGGTAATAATAACACCCTTGTCTCATGAGGACATGACCATCAAAGTCTGACGGTAGTTTTGCGGTGTCATTGCGAACCATCGCCGGCAGGCGCGATGAAAAGAACTCTGTTCGTTATAGCCAAGACAACTGCTGACCTGCGCCAGTGTCATCTCAGACTGAGCCAGCAAGGCTGTTGCCAGCTCACGCCGCACATCATCAACCAGCCCGCCAAATTCCAGTCCCTGCTGTGCCAGACGGCGCTGCAGCGTGCGCCGTTGCAGGCCCAGTTGCGCCGCGATCTGATCAATACCCGCGCCTCCCAAAGCCAGCTGCTGGCGGATAAGATCTTCGGTCTGGCGACCAACGTTTAACGGAAACCGGCGTAATACTCTGGCAACACAGGCTTCCGTCGCCAGCGCCAGACCCGGGTCGGCCTGATCAACAGGCAAAGCCAGTGCGTCTGATGGCAGCAGGATGGCATCGGTTGACTGGTTAAAACGCACCTCACAACCGAGAACGTTCTGATAAACCGCCAGCGGCATCTGCGCCTGATGACGCAACAGCACAATCTGCCGGCCTGCTGCCGCCGGCGCCAGAACCGACCACAATGTGCAGGCCATGGCAAACGACTGCTCAGTAATCTGCCGTGAAGGTACGCCCTCACCGAGCAACAAGCGGTATTCCACCTGAAGCCTGTCGTTCAGCGTCGTGATATGGATCTGCGCACCGGAGGTATGAAAGGAAAAATAGCGCTGTAGTTTATCCAGCGCATCAGCCACCGTGCGGGCATGCTGAATAACCAGCGCAAGAGGACCATACAAAGATAAATCCTGCTTTTGCGCCAACCTCAGCCCGAAATCCGCCAGCCCCAGAGCAATGGCAGCATCCTCATACAGCGCAGCGAGCGCATCCAGTGCCAGCGGCAACGCATCTTCCTCCAGAGCCTGAGCGGGAATCCCCTGCTTCGCCAACAGCTGCCGGGCATCTCCGCCGCATTCGCTGACCAGTGGGGCAAAACCCAGTAATGCCCGCGACTGAATCCTTTCCGGGATCATTTTATTTTTATGTCCTCTGCCAGTTGGAATTCATGTCCCCGCTACACCGTTGCCCAGAAACCGGGCCAGGTGCAGCCTGAGTTATTTTGTCACCAAATGACAATACCACAGCCTGCAGCCGATGCCATGATAGCGACAGGTTGTGCTTTCCGGTCCGGGAAGTGATGCCGTAACAATCCCCAAAAGCACCACGTAAGGGCAACACGTAAGAGCAACAGGCAAGCGCTTAAGAACTACACTTTAAAAAAACACAAGAACAATAAAAGCAGCAGGATGCCCGCCATGATGACGGAACCACCACACTCGCCCAAAACACACGCTCCCAAAACAAACACCCCGGAAACACAGCTACCGGTAATACACCCTCCAGAGACGGAACGCATGCCGGCCACCCTCAGCGAGCTGGGCAGCCCTCTGGTCAGCGCCCGTTCAGCAGAAATTTATCACTGGCAAGACGGTGAAATTCTGAAATTATTCCGCGCCGGTTTTTGTGAAAATTCTGCCTGTCAGGAAAAATTAAACGCCGAGGAAGCCCATCGTCAGGGCGCAACCTCTATTGAATGTCTTGGTCAGGTCAGCATTGAAAACCGCAGTGGCATTGTTATGAAGCGCCTCGATGGCAGGACACTGACCGAAAGAGCCGACGCCAACCCACTGCACATCTGGGGTTTACCGTACACTCTTGCCCGTCTGCATGCGGATGTTCATAACGCCCGCAGCGAAAAAATGCAGGATATCCGCCAGATCATTGCCGGCTTTCTGCAACACAGCGCAATGGACTTTCTGACCAGCGCGGAAAAGCAAACAGCTCTTGCCTATCTTGCTGACCTTCCGGACGGCAACGCCATCCTGCACATGGACTTTCATACCGGCAATATACTGGTCAACGCCCGGACTGAAACTGTTATCGACTGGGCTACGGCGGCCCGCGGAGACGCCGGGGCCGATATCGCCATGACCTGCTTTTTATTTAACGAAGCAGAATTGTTTCCAGGCATCAGTAAAGCGCAGGAAGTTTTTTATAACCTGATGCGGCGGATGATTTATCGTCGCTATTTCCGCCACTATCTGCGTATCCGCAAACTGAACAAAGAAAAAGTAAAGCAGGATATTGATCTCTGGTATCCGGCGGTTCTTATCTGCCGACTGGCACTGTGGAGTGCACCGACAGAAATTAAACCCTTGCAACAGAAAATCCGCCAGCGGCTGCAGGGCTTATCCACTGCTCAGAAAATAACGGGAAAAATAGCAGGAAAAGCCGATGCCAGATAAAGATACTATGCAACAGAAAATTCCTGAAAACCCGGCGGTACTGTCACAGACAGAATGGGATCTTATTGTCATTGGTGGCGGCATTACCGGTGCCGCTGTGTTACGTGAAGCTGCACGTTACGGACTGAAGTGCCTGTTGCTTGAACAACGGGATTTCGCCTGGGGTGCATCCAGCCGGTCAGGAAAGTGGGTGCACGGCGGCCTGAGATATATAAAAGAGGGGCAGCTGAACGTCACCTGGCATTCTGTAAAAGAACGGGAAAAACTGTGCCGGGAATTACCCGAATTAATCAGGATGAAAGCCATGCACTGGCCACTGTTCCGCACGCAGGTAAAAAACGGACTGATGATTCGTGCCGGACTTTTTCTGTATGATCTGATGGCCGGAAAACGCTGGCGCCATGCATTGGATAAAACGCAGATGCAACAGGAATTTCCCGGCCTGAATGCCCCCGACCTGACCGGTGCCATGTGCTTTTATGAAGGCCAGACAGATGATGCCCGGCTGACCCTGAGAGTGTTGCAGGAGGCCCGTCACGCCGGCGCCGTCGCCTGTAATTACACAGAAGTCAGCGGCTTTCTCAAACAGGATGGCAAAGTGTGCGGCGTTATCGCCCGCGCTACAGGTATAACGGATCAGCCTCAGCCGGAAGTCCGTATTAAAGCCCGTCAGGTCATCGCCGCTACCGGCGCCTGGGCTGATCAGCTGCGCCAGCACATCAGCCATGATACAAAGCAGAAATTGAGACCATTGCGTGGCTCGCATCTGGTGTTTTCTTTTGAGCGATTACCCGTCCGGTCGACGATTATTCTGCAACATCCACGGGATAAACGCCCCGGATTTATTACCTGTTTTCAGGGACGGATCATCGTTGGCAATACGGATATTGATCACCAGCAGCACATGAGCGTTGAAGCATCGGTCAGCGCGGACGAAGTAAATTACCTGCTGCAGACGGTTCAGCACTATTTTCCGTCCTACGGGATTGGTCGTGAAGACATTATTGCCACCTTTTCCGGAGTACGCCCCGTGGTCGATTCCGGCATCAGTGATCCATCAAAAGAGTCCCGTGATCATGTTGTCTGGCACGAAGATGGTTTATTGACCATTGCCGGTGGCAAGTTGACAACCTTCCAGCATATTGCCACCGACGCTTTACGTCGCATCAAAGACAAGTTCCCGCAATTGCAGCAACTGAGTGAGCGCCAGCCCATAATCAGTCAGGAATTTAACGACACCCGACTGGTTAAAACCATTTTACGTAAAGAGTTGCGTGAAGAGCTGAGTGAGAAGTTGTGTGAAAAGTTAAGTGAAGAACAGCTGGAACGTCTGCACAGTCGTTATGGTTCAGCCGTCAGCCAGATGATAAACGGGCAGCCGCCGCAGGCGCTGGAAATTATTCCGGGCACGCAAACCCATTGGTTTGAACTCAGCTGGTGTGCCCGGCATGAGCAGATTAAGCATCTCGATGATCTGCTGCTGCGGCGTACGCGTATTGGTCTGCTGCTTGAAAATGGCGGCGAACGTATCTTCGATGTATTGCGCCATTATATTCAGCCAGCCTGTGGCTGGAGCGATGATAAATGGCAGCAGGAAATCAGCCGCTACCGAAAACTGTGGCAGACCCATTACAGCGTTCCCCCCGCACAGTCACCAACACCAGACCAGTCAAAAGCGGTACAAGGGATGAACAACCATGCGTAATGAAAAAATGACCGGCGCCAAGGCCCTCACTGAAGATGAATTCAAAGCAGAAAAAGAAGCCTTGTGCCAGCTCTGTCTGACGCTGTCTTATAAGGGATTTTTCGCCGCGACCGGTGGCAATATCATGCTCAGGCTAAACAAAGAACTGGTCGCGGTCACACCATCAGCTACGGATTATTTCAGCATGACCCCAGCCAATATCTGCGTATTACGGCTGGACGATCTGCTGCAATGCGGTGGTGATAAATCACCCTCGGTGGAGTCCGCTCTGCATGCCGAATTACTGCGAAAGCGGCCGGACATTATCTGCAGTATTCATACCCATCAACCCGTCGCCAGCGCCTGTGCGTTACTGAATACTCCATTAACTGTCCCGGAACGTCTGCGTACTTATTTGGGAGACAGAATTCCAGTCGCGGGTTATGCACCCTCTGTCACTAAATTGCTGGCAAAACGCTTTGCAGCCATGATTACCCCATCGGTTAATGCCTACCTGATGGCCAACCACGGCATCGTCTGCTGTGGTATTTCCATGGATGAGGCACTGGCGAATGTTGAGCGTCTGGAGCAGCTCACCCGCGCCCATCTGACAGAGAATATTCAACAGCGACTCGACGCAAAAAACGCCAAAGACAGTTTCACTGAACAGGCACTGCTCAGCGATATTCTGTACAGCATCCGCAAGGAAAATCACCCAGACAGCAGTGGCATAAATCCGGCATGAGCGATATTACACAACAGCAGTTCGATAACTGGCGAATCATTCAGCGCCGCCTGCAGGATAAGAAATTACTGCAGGGAAAAAACGCAGCTGTTTCTGTGCGTATTCCGGGGGGCGATCAATGCTGGTTTGCTCCGGCCACAGAACAAAGCCCTGAACTGGCAACGATAACCACCACCAGCGAAACAGGCGATCAAACCAGTGACGACAGCCTGTGGTTACATCAATGGCTTTATGCTCAGCGCACGGATATTTCTGCCATCGTCAGCGCCAGCGGTGAATACGGCGCTTATCTTGCGCGACTCAGTGCACTGCCAGATGCCATGAGTGCTCATAAAGGCAAAGCACATAAAAACGCAGGCATGCCGGGAATATTTGATGAGCAGGTACGCCATCTTGGAATAATGCCCGCACCGGCCAACAACCTGAAACAGGCCAGCAGCGCACTACAGAGCAATGGTAACCTCGCCGTTCTGTTTGGTCAGAATATTGTGATGGGTATGACAGCAAACCGTTTAATTTTAAACGCCGAGCTGTTTGAAAAAAGCGCCAAAGCCTATGTTCTGGCCGCCGCAACCGGCGGCCAGATAAAACAGCTGCCCTGGTTAGTACGCTTCTTTGCCAATCGCCGTCTGCTGAAAGATCAGAAACGCGCCCGGGAAGCGATTGCTATGGGTCGCTTACCGGACGAATCCAGGGGCTATTAAGCTGACTATTTAGCTGACTATTTAGCTGGCTATTCAGTTGCCTTAGCAAAATCAGTCAAAGCTGACCGAACAACCACCGAGACCACAATAGCCACCGGGGTTTTTCGCCAGATACTGCTGATGATAGGTTTCCGCCGGGTAATACACTCCGGCTGGCAGAATTTCCGTAGTGATATCCGGCAAGCCAGCTTTACTCAGCTTTTGCTGATAATGATCCCGGCTGCTTTCAGCAAGCGCCAGCTCTTCATCGGAAGGCAGATAAATCCCGGAACGGTATTGAGTGCCAATATCGTTGCCCTGACGCATACCCTGAGTCGGATTATGACTTTCCCAGAAGACTTTCAGCAGGGTTTCCAGTGATACCAGTGCCGGGTCATACCAGACCCGTACCAATTCATTGTGGCCGGTCATGCCGGTGCAGACTTCTTCATACGTTGGGTTTTTAGTGTGCCCACCGCCGTAGCCAACCGACGTGGAATACACACCCTCGAGTTGCCAGAAGCGGCGTTCGGCCCCCCAGAAGCAACCCATGCCTATGATCATTTCCTTGAGCCCGGCGGGCAAAGGGCCGAGAATCGGGTTACCATTGACGAAATGCGTTGGCGCTGTTTCGTACAAAGGTTGCTCATGGCCGGGCAAGGCCTCGGCGGCAGACGGAATCGACATCAGTTTCGGACGCCACATAATGCACCCCATAAAGTTAGTGAATCTGCTTTATTATGACTGAAAAACTCTCAGATTATTCCCTGCATTTTTTGGGGACAGGCAGTGGTGGCGAACTCAGCATGGGTTGTTCCGCTGCAGTGCTGGAATACAACACGCATCCGCAACCGGCTGATGGCCCGGACACTGGTTACAAGCCACTGCTGCTGATCGACTGTGGGCCAGGTACCGTGAACGCCTTCAGCCAGCACTATCAACAGCTGCCTGATGCCCTGTTTATCACCCATGGTCATCTGGACCATATTGCCGATCTGGAGATTCTTACCGTGCGGCTGCGTCTCAGCGGCAAAGCACCTGTGCCCATGTATGTTCCGGTGAATATTATTCCCCTGTTACATCAACGGCTGGCAAGCTACCCGGGCACCATGGCTGAGGGGGATCATAATTTCTGGCAATCCTTTCAGCTGATTCCGGTCAGCGAGCGCTTTACCTTTCACGGACTGGAATGCCAGCTCTACCCGACCCGTCATCATGCTCCGGGCTTCAGCTATGCCCTGCACGTACCCGGGCTGTTTTTTTACAGTGGTGATACGCGCCCGATTCCGGAAATCATTCACCATCAGCTCACAGGTCAGGAAGCCATTTTCCACGATTGTGGCGCAGTGCCGAATCCGTCTCACACCGGCCTTGCAGATCTCGCGCGGGAATATCGGGCAGAATTGCTGCCACGTTTTGTGCTTTACCATTACGCCAACGAAGCGGCAGCACAAAGCATGGAAAATGAAGGCTATAAAGTTGCCCGGCCAGGTGAGCGGTTTGCGCTGTAGTGGACTGTAGTGTGTTGTAGCGCGCTTGAGTTTTACACCTTTCGCACTCTTTTCTGCACTTTTTTCAGCCCTCTTTTTAATGCCTGGAATTAACCCGGAAACCGAAACTTATGCCTGTGAGCCTGTATGTCTGTAAACCTGTATGAATGTAAAAATGCCGTCTGAAAAGTTTGAGCAGCAACTCAATCAGGCCATTCAGCAGATGCTGGATGACGCCAGTGTCAGTGTGCAGACGCTGCCGCAATGTGAGCAGATTAAACTCTGGCTGGTTGAGCCATCGGCCATGCAACGCCCGTTCTCACAGGAAGAAATTCTGCGTATTCAGCAATACCCGGCCTACTGGGCCTTCTGCTGGGCCAGTGGCCAGGTGCTGGCGCGGGAAATTCTCGCCAATCCGCACTGGGTAAAAGGCAAAAAAGTCATGGATTTTGGTGCCGGTTCCGGGGTTGTCGCCATTGCCTGCGTAATGGCCGGCGCCAGTGAAGTAATTGCCTGCGATATCGATCCGTACGCGTTATTATCCTGTGCCGCCAATGGCCGGCTGAATAACGTCAGTTACCGTTTGCACGGCGATTTATTTGCTTTTGATGAAGATCTGGATGTACTGATTGCCGCCGATGTTCTCTACGACAAAGCCAACCTGCCGTTACTGGAGGTATTCCGCCAGAAAGCCACAGAGGTTCTGGTGGCGGACTCACGGGTGAAAAACTTTGATTTCCCGCCCTATCAGGCCGTCGGCCGGCACGAATCGTTTACCGTACCGGATCTCGACGAACTGGACGAATTCAGGTGGGTAAACCTCTACCGCACCTGAACACGGCTCGCATCTCAACAGGCTCGCATCTCAACAGGCTGGCACCTTAACTGGCTGGCACTTCGATACGGCGGTTGCCGGCACCCGGCTGCACATAACGCGGACCTGCAGTCGTCACACTGTAATCGGAAGAAGTGATGGTGCTGACGAAGTTCCACATCACCGATGCCTGAGTTGGTGTGAAAGTAACCGTCATATAACCGCGCTGAGCTGCGTTGAGATATTTCAGATCATCAATCATGGTGGTGATGGCCATTTCAAACTGCTGCTGCGCGGCCTGATCAGTGCCAAAGCCCATATAACGTTCAAAACCCGGTGAGGTAATGGAACCGGTAGCAAATTCCACCGCTGCCGGATCACCACTGCGATCAATGGCAGTGCCCTCCGCATTCAGCGGGTAAATATCATTAGCCCAGGCGTTATGGGTATCACCGGCCAGCACGATGGTGTTTTTGTTGAGCTGGCGGGCGGCGCCCAATAACTGCTCGCGGTTCACCATATAGCCGTCCCAGGCATCCAGATTGTATGGCGCCACAGCCATAATGCGTGCAGCTTCCGCTTCGCTGACGGTCGGATCACCATTCAGCATGCGCATTTTAATAGTGACCAGCTCACCCATGGTTTGTCCCAGTGCCGCCTGTGCTGCAGAAGCATCTCCGCCCGCGCTCAGTGTTGCTTCTACTTCGCCCAGCTGTAACAGCAGCTCCTGCGGAACATTCATGCGGCCCATCAGTACCTGCTGACCAAGTACCTGCCAGGTTGCAGAAGACGCTGCCATCCAGCCCTGCACGGTCTGTAACTGCTCAGTGCCGGTCAGGGTGCGGTTGGTGTCCGCCAGTGCTGCCATAAACGCAGCAGCATCGATACTGCCATCACCGTTCATAAACTGAGCAAAACTCAGCTGTTTATCCCGTGCTAACAGGCGGGTTTCGAGCATATGCAGGCTGACCAGATCACCGAAATCAAAGGTGCGGTAAATTTTCTGCAGATCCTCGCCGGTACGGATTGGCAACCATTCATGGTAAGCCTGTACTGCAGCATCACGACGGGCGGTAAACGAACCTTCGGAGTCGTCGTGGTTTTCTGCACCGTCTTTGTAGGTATCGTTGGCCACTTCGTGGTCATCCCAGATACAGATAAACGGCTTACGCTGATGCGCGAGTTGCAGATAGGTATCAGAGCGGTATTGAGCATAGCGGGCGCGGTAATCCGCCAGCGTCAGAATTTCTGCAAGCGGCTCCGGGTCACGCACCTGGGCTTCCGGCGTCGGATATTCGCCGGTACCGTATTCATAGATGTAATCACCCAGATGCACAATGACATCAGCGTCGCTGTTGGCCATCTCACGGTAGGCGTTGAACAGGCCGGCGGGGTAATTGGAGCAGGAACATACCGCCAGCGTCACACTGTCAACACTGCCGGACGGCAAAGTGCGGGTTATGCCCACCACAGATGCCGTCTCATCGCTCACGGCAAACTGGTAATAGTACGTCGTTCCCGCATCCAGGCCGGTGACATCCACTTTGACCGTATAATCTTTACCCGCGTCTGTGATCACATTGCCGGAAGCCACGACGTCAGTCATCGCCTCGTCCTGGGCAACCGCCCAGGAAACAGTCACCTCACCGGCGTCATCGCTGTCTGGTGTCACCCGCGTCCAGATAATCACCGCATCGGCCAGCGGATCGCCGGAAGCAACGCCATGACCAAACTCAAAGACGGCTGAATGACCATTGCTGCTGTCATCGCCAAAGCAGCCGGTCAGAACGGCAGGAACGGAAACAGCACCAGCACCGGCGGCAACGGATTTCATAAAGCCACGACGGGTAAAACGGTTATGCGCAGACATGCGGACATCCTTATAAGAACAACATCAGTGCCATATAGGACAAGATAATCACGACAATTTAATGACAAGAATATTACTGAGCTTTATCGCCTGCCATTGCCGGCAAAGGCAGCCGCGCCCTGTCCGGAAATTGTTCCGGGGCCAGAAACAGTAGCCGGTCTTTTCAGTATCCAGTACACTCTTGCCCCTTTATCTTTACCGCTTAATCAGGCTCCGGATGCTCGATAAAAACGCCCTTGCTCAGCTCAAAACGCTTAAAAAAGAAATCCATGACAGCACGCCGCGATTCAGCGGACGGGTGCGCGCCACTGGCGGACGCTTTGGGTTTGTAAATACCGATGACGGCAAGCAATTTTTTATTGCGCCCGATGAAATGGAAAAGCTGTTACCCGGCGACGAGATCGACTTCCGGGTTGAACCTGCAGGTGAAGGCAAAGAACAGGCGATTGTTGAAAAACTGATCAGCTCGGAAACGGGCGAATTTTTCGGTCAGTATATTATCCGCGGTAAAGGCCACTTTATTGAGCCGGATCACCCTACCTTGAACCGCTGGATTTTTGTTCCGCCGGCAGCCCGTAAAAAGGCTCAGGAGGGTGATTTTGTCCGTGCCCACATCAGCAAGCACCCGTTCCCGGAAGGTAAGGTTCAGGCCACCATCGATGACATCATCGGGCGCGCTGGCGATGACCATATCGAAAATACTTTTATTAAAGCCAAATGGCATATTGCTGAAGAATTCAGCGAAGCCGTGAAAGCCGAAGTGGCTGCTCTGACCACGGCCGACCACTCCGCCCTGAACGCAGACCGCACCGATCTTACCCACCTGCCGTTTGTTACCATCGACTCGGCTAATACCCGTGATATCGACGACGCGCTGTACGCCGAAGCCCTGAGTGAAGGCTGGACCCTGTGGGTAGCCATTGCCGATCCGGCCGCGCTGATTACTGGCGGCAGTGAACTGGACAAGGTAGCGCAGCAGCGCACGACCTCTGTTTATCTGCCGGACCAGGTGATTCCGATGCTGCCGCCTGAGTTATCAGAGCAACTGTGCTCACTGCAGGAAGGCGAAAACCGTCTGGCCATGGTTGTCGAACTGAAGGTACTGGAAGACGGCACCATTGATCAGATCCATATTCACAATGGTCTGATCCGTTCTCACGCCAAGCTGAACTACCCGCAGATGGCGGCGTTCCTCGACGGTGATGACACCGTCATTCCAGCCGAATTGCATGGCCCGGCCGTGCATCTGGACAGCTGTGCCAAAGCCCTCGCCGCATGGCGCAGCAGTCATTGCCTGCTGATGGACGATCGCCCTGACTATAAGCTGATTACAGACGAAAAAGGTCAGGTAAAAGAAATCGTCCGCATCGAACGCAATCAGGCGCACCGTCTGGTGGAAGAATGCATGCTCGCCTGTAACCGCTCGATCGCCCGCTGGCTGGCGGAAAAAGGTGCGGGGTTCTTTATCGAACACGCCGGTGTACGTACCGAACGCAAAGGTGAAGTCGCCGCCCTGCTGAAAGAACAGCTGCCACTGGAACAGAAGCCTTCACTGGAAACACTGCAGGACTATGTTTCCCTGATGCAACAGGCGGATCGCTCAGAAAGTGAGCTGCCACTGCGTATGATCGTCAGCCGTCAGCTGGAACGCAGCAACCTGTCCAACGAAGCGAAACCACATTTTGGTCTGGGTTTCGATCATTACACAACCTTTACATCGCCACTGCGTAAGTATAACGATCTGCTGATTCACCGTATTGTGCGCAGCCTGCTGCAACAGGAAAGCCTTGAGCTGACCGCCGATGAACTGTTATCCGCGATTCAGTCCGGCCAGACAACGGCCCGTATGGCGGCTCAGCAAAGCGAAAACTGGCTGAAACTGCAATGGCTGACACAGCAGGAAAAAGATGCGATATACGACGCGGTAATCGTTCATATGAATTCCGGTGCTATTACAGTGCGTCTGGAATCATGCGGAATTGAAGGCAGTATTGACCGCCGTAAGGCCGGTAAAGACTGGACCTTTGATACCAAAACTCTGAGTCACCGCAGTGAGAATGCGAGTTTCATTCTGGGTCAGGCGATTAAAGTAAAAGTGAACGATATCCAGCCTCAGGCGCGTCAGGCACAGTTTATTCTTGCCTGATTCAGCCGCGGATAACACAGTATCTGCCTTAAAACATAAGCAATAAAAAAGGAGCCACTGGCTCCTTTTTTATTGCTTATCGGACTGCGCTGCGATCAGTCGATTTTCCAGGTACGGACAACAGCAAAACCGTGTTCTTCAATCCATTGATCCAGCTGCTTAGGGTTACGCTTGATCTTTTCAACACGTTCCTGAGTGGCCGGATTACGGTAGCTGCCCACCGGTAACTTAGGTTTAGGCAGAGTAGATTCTTTCTCTGGCTTGCTGGCAGCAGCGCGCGGACCACGTGGAGCGGTACGGGCAAAATGCTTTTTCAGGTTGGCATAAATAGAAGATGGGGTCTCTTCTTTTGCCATGGCGAGAATCCAGGCTTCAATCTGTTCTGAACGGGAAACATATAATTCGTTTTCAGTCAGACTGTTTTGATTGCATAAACGCTTAATAACGGTTTCAAACTCTTTAATACCTTCGAGTTTCTTTTCCTGCGATTTACGCAATTCTTCCAGTTCCTGGATTTTTTGCTGGTGCTGTTTTATTTGTTTATCAATATCGATATCAAATACGCTCACTGAATTACCTCGGTATAGAGTCGTAATATATAAGGCACAGGTTCCGGGTACGGATATATACGGTTACACCGCAAACAATGATCTGACGATATATCAGTATTCAGTTCATCGGAACTCACGCCGGGACTACACAGATGCCATAAACAGAGACCGCAAACAGAGACTTTGATCAGGTCGCATGAAATGCAGTCACATGGAATTGTGCAGAGACGGTTCAGGATATATATCGTGCTGTTATCTTATTTCCGACGTTACCGCCAGAATGGATTTGATACTAACCTGAGCCGGTTACGCGGTCATTATAGACCCAGCCGGGCAATTTGAACAATCGTCCTCTGTAAAGAAACCTGGCTCCGCTGCTGACAGATCATGACACCTGTCATCAATGTGAACAGATTGATCCTCCTGCAGCTTCCGGCCCGCTTGTACAATTAAATGATAAACATTACCATCTTCGTAACAATTTACCTGCCGGATATGTATGACCACGCTCACACTGGATCAACTCGAAATAGGTGCTCAGGCCCGTATCCTGGGTTTCACTGCCACCGAAACTAATTTCCGCCGCAAACTGCTTGCTCTGGGTGTTATGCCCGGCGCACAGCTTGAGGTGCGGCGGTTTGCTCCGCTGGGAGACCCGATCCAGATCCAGCTGCGCGGCTCCTCCATCAGTCTGCGCCGACAGGAAGCATCCATTATTCAAGTCGAGGTGATCGGATGAAGCAGGCAGTTATAGGCGTCATCGGTAATCCAAACTGCGGTAAAACCACCCTGTTCAATGCCTTAACCGGTTCCAAACAAAAAGTCGGCAACTGGCCTGGCGTGACGGTTGAGCGTAAAGAAGGCGTTATTACCCTGCGCGGTGAAACACATAAACTCGTCGACCTGCCGGGCACCTACGCCCTCGACAGCCACGACGATGAGTTGTCCACGGACGAAAAAATCGCCCGCGAATTTGCCCTCAGCGGTGAAGCTCAGATCATTCTGAATATTCTCGATGCCAGCAACCTGGAACGTAATCTGTTTCTGACCTCTCAGTTACTGGATATGGGTGTGCCGGTTATCTGTGTCGTCAATATGGTTGATGTGGCTGAGCGCGAAGGTATTCATGTGAATACTCAGCTGCTGTCTCATCAGCTCAGTGTTCCTGTGGTGCCAATCGTTGCTTCCACCGGCCAGGGCATTGAAGAACTGCGCCGGGTGATGGGTCATTACCTTGAGCACGCCACCGTCGCCACACCGCTGCTGCGTCTTGATGAAGATCTTGAGCATTCCGTGCAGTCACTGAAAGAGCAATTACAGGGTGCTGTGGATAATCCGTTCTGGGTTGCCACCCGCATTCTGGAAAACGACGTATACGCCAGTGGCATCGTACCGGAGAGCAAGCGCGTGGAAGCGCTGGAAACCGCCCGCCAACAGCGCGTTGCCCTGGAGAAAGCTCACCAGCAACCGATGGACGTGCTGATCGCCAACAGCCGCTATAAATCCATTCAGCATGCGCTGCAACCAGTGCTGACGGTGAATAAAAAAGGTCAAACGCTGAGCGAAAAAATTGATGCCTGGGTGATCAACCGCTGGCTCGGTATTCCGTTTTTCTTTTTTGTTATGTATCTGATGTTCCTGTTCGCCATTAACGTCGGCGGAGCATTTATCGATTTCTTTGATATTGCCTTTGCCACGGTGTTTGTCGACGGCACACATTACGTCCTGGACAGTGTCAACACGCCGCAGTGGCTCTCTACCCTGCTGGCCGACGGTCTCGGCGGCGGTATTCAGCTGGTTGCCACCTTTATTCCGGTGATCGGCAGTCTGTATCTGTTCTTATCTGTGATCGAGGACTCGGGTTATATGGCCCGTGCCGCCTTCGTCATGGACCGCCTGATGCGCGCAGTAGGCTTACCGGGTAAATCCTTCGTGCCGTTAATCGTTGGTTTTGGCTGTAACGTACCGGCGGTTATGGCTGCACGCACCATGGACACCGAGAAAGACCGTTTGCTGACCATTTCCATGGCGCCGTTTATGTCCTGCGGTGCACGTCTTTCGGTCTATGCGCTGTTTGCTGCTGCCCTGTTTCAGGAAAACGGTGCCATCATGGTCTTCAGCCTGTACGTACTCGGTATCGTTATGGCGCTGGTCACTGGCCTGGCACTGAAAAACACCCTGTTTAAACCGGATCTCACGCCTTTTGTGATGGAGCTGCCTGCTTACCATGTGCCGACGGTGAAAGGCATTCTGATCAAAACCTGGGAACGCCTGAAATCTTTCTGTCTGCGCGCCGGTAAAACCATCGTCACCGTGGTCGTTATTCTTTCCTTCCTGAATTCCATCGGCAGCGATGGTTCCTTCGGCAATGAAGATACCGATAATTCTGTGCTTTCCAAAGTAGCGAACGTTGCCACACCGCTGCTGTCGCCGCTGGGCGTTCAGGACGATAACTGGCCAGCGACCGTCGGTATCATCACAGGTATTTTCGCCAAAGAGGCCGTGGTAGGTACGCTGGATGCACTCTACAGCCCGGAAAGCGGTGAAGACACTGAATACGATTTGTGGGGCGGACTGGCAGAATCCCTGCAAACTATTCCGGATAATCTTGCCGGGCTCGCGGACAGCCTGCTCGACCCACTGGGTCTGAGCCTTGTTGGCGCTGACCAGACCGCTGAACAGGGCGTACACAGTGGTACTTTCTCCAGTATGGCCCTGCTGTTTGGCAGCCAGATCGCGGCGTTTTCTTATCTGGTCTTTGTGCTTCTGTACACGCCGTGTGTGGCAACTCTGGGCGCCATTGTGCGTGAATCCGGGGTGCGCTGGATGCTGTTTGTTGCTGGCTGGAGTACCGGGTTGGCGTATACCACAGCGGTTATCGTTTATCAGATCGGTACCTTTGCACAACATCCGGGCAGCTCTGCCGCCTGGCTGATTGGCTGTGCCGTATTTATTATTCTCTGCCTTTGGCAGATGCGGGCCTACGGCAATCGTCAGAACGCCCGCTACATTCCGATCACTCAACTTTGATCGCCTGAGTCTGATCACCCGAGCCGGTGATCAGACGCCCATCAAGGCAACCGCAGTCCAGCTTGCTACACGCCGGCTGTTTATTTTTCAGCCGCTTTTACGCCATGTCATATCTGACACAGATCATTCCGCTGTAATCTTTCTGTAATCTGGCCTCTGGGTGCTGTGATCCGGCCGTGGCCTGAGTTAGAATGCGCGCGATTTTAATCGGGGAGTCCGTAATGGATCTGATCACTGACCAGGGGCAGTTGTTCATCATCCTGGCCTGTATCTTCGGCGCCTTTATGGCCTGGGGCATTGGCGCTAACGATGTAGCAAATGCAATGGGAACCTCTGTAGGTTCCAAAGCTATCACTATTCGTCAGGCGGTTATTATCGCCATCATTTTTGAATTCCTCGGTGCTCTGCTGGCCGGTGGTGAAGTTACCGCGACCATCCGTAAGGGCATCATTGACCCATCCGCACTCGCAGACCGCCCGGAACTTCTGGTGTTCGGCATGCTGGCTTCCCTGCTGGCCGCCGGTACCTGGCTGTTAATCGCTTCCTATCGTGGCTGGCCGGTATCGACGACGCACTCGATCGTGGGTGCCATCGTAGGTTTTGCCGCCGTCGGTATCTCCATGGAAGCGGTAAAATGGGGCAAAGTCGGCAACATCGCCGCCAGCTGGGTAGTGTCTCCCGTCATTGCCGGCAGTATTTCCTTTGTTCTGTATAAAACCATTCAGCACTTTATTCACGACAACAAAGATCCCTTCTCTCAATCCAAACGACTGGTTCCGTTCTACATCCTGTTGGTTGGTTTTATTATTTCCATGGTCACGCTGCTGAAAGGTCTGAAGCATCTGGGCCTGCAGCTGTCGTTTATCAATGCCGCCTGGATTTCGCTGCTGGTCGGTATTGCCGTCATGTTTATTGGTCGCATCATTGTCAGCCGTATTCACGCCGATCCGGAAGTATCAGAAGACATTCACATCGCCAATGTCGAGAAAGTGTTCTCTGTACTCATGGTATTTACGGCCTGTGCCATGGCGTTTGCTCATGGTTCTAACGACGTTGCTAACGCCATTGGGCCACTGGCCGCCATCTATGGTGTTATCAGCCATGGTGGTGAAATTGCCGCTAAATCCGCCGTTCCGGTGTGGATTCTGATGGTGGGTGGCGTCGGCATCGTTGCTGGTCTGGTGACGTTCGGTCACCGGGTGATCGCTACCGTGGGCACAGGCATCACTGAGCTGACACCAAGCCGCGGCTTCGCAGCGACTCTGGCCGCAGCGACCACAGTGGTGGTGGCGTCCGGTACCGGGCTGCCGATTTCCACCACGCACGTTCTGATCGGTGCCATTCTGGGTATTGGTCTGGCGATGGGCGCCGGTTCGCTCAATTACCGTAAAGTCGGTTCTATCTTTATCTCCTGGCTGGTGACTCTGCCGGCAGGCGCAGCGCTGTCGATTCTGTTCTTCTTCATTTTCCGCGCTATCTGGCTCTGATGCCCACTTTGTCCCAGCCGGTTCTCTCCGGCTGGTGACCCTCCTCTCTTTTTCGCGTATACAGAAATGGTCCGGCTATCGGAATTCACCCTGATAGCGCTTGCGAAATATATATGGTACAAACGTACTATAATCATGTTTCACAGTTGTAGCCTTGCATGTTGCGGAACCCTCTATGACCGATCAGTATTTTGAAAATCTGAAGACAGCCCTGCACAAAGCCGGAATATCCACTCCGACTCTGGTCATCGACAAGCAGCGCCTCGACCACAATATCGACCAGCTGATGAATGTGATTAATCAGGGCTTCAATTACCGTATTGTTGCCAAATCATTGCCTTCCGTGCCTTTACTGCAATACATCATGCATCGTACCGGTACGCAGCGCCTGATGAGTTTTCATCTGCCTTTCCTGATGCATCTGGTCAAACAGATCCCGGCCGCAGACATTCTGATGGGCAAACCTATGCCGGTCAGTGCGGCAGAACACTTTTATCAGTGGTACAGCAAACAACCGGCGAATCTGTGCTTTTTCCCTGAGCATCAGCTGCAATGGCTGGTCGACAGCAATGCCCGTCTGTTGCAATACCAGGCCCTTGCGGAGCGCCTGCAGCAACCGATGCGCATCAATCTGGAAATCGATATTGGCCTGCATCGTGGTGGTTTTGCCAGTGATGACGATTATCTGGACGCACTGAATATCATCCGTAACAGCAGCTGGCTGACCTTCTCCGGACTGATGGGCTATGAAGCGCATATCGCGAAAATTCCGCCATTCCTGGGTGGCCCGCAGAAAGCACTGCAGCAGGCCCGGCAACGCTACCGCGACCGGGTAAATATGGCGAAAGAAGTGTTTGGCAGCGAACGGAGCGACGAATGGTGTCTGAACACCGGCGGCAGTACTACCTACCCGCTGTACGATGCCGATGATCTCACCACAGTTAACGAACTGGCCACCGCATCAGCTCTGGTGAAGCCAACAGACTTTGATCTGTTCACTCTGGATCATCATCTGCCGGCAGTATTTATCGCAGCACCCGTGTTAAAGCGCGTGAATAAACCTGAACTGCCAATGACACACTGGATTTCATCCATACTGCGCTGGCTCGGGCGGCTGCCAGCCAATGCCGCATTTATTTACGGTGGTAACTGGCTGGCCAGCCCGTGTTATCCGCTCCCCTGCCGACGGGCCAACGTGCTTGGGCATTCCAGCAATCAGGAACTCTACGAGCTGCCCGCCGACTGCCAGCTGAAAGAAGATGATTTTATCTTCTTCCGGCCCAGCCAAAGTGAATCCCTGTTCCTGCAGTTCGGTAATATAGCGCTCTGTGACGATGGCAGAATTCATGAATGGTGGCCGGTTTTCAGTTATCCACGGGATTTCACCGTCACAGACCAGACCTTAACCGTGCCTCAGGCCGCCGCCAATTCCTGAACGGGAGCCTGATGCAATGGCTATTGCTGTGTTATTACTGTGTGCACTGACTCCGGCGGCATTGATTATTCTCTGCCAGCGCCTGCCACTACTGGAGAAAGCCGGCGTGGTTGTTCTGACCTTTGTCGCCGGCATCGGTATATCAGCTTTGCTGGCGGCCATGCCGCTGTGGCAATCACTGTCAGAAGTGCGGACCAGTATCTCCGAAATAACCATTGCTCTTGCACTGCCAATGCTGGTGTTTTCCATTGATGTAAAAGCATCATTGCGCATGGCAGGCAATACCCTGAAAAGTATGGCGTTTGCGCTGCTGTCGGTTCTGCTTGTCAGCGCTGCCAGCGCCTTTGTGTATGCGGGCCAGCTTGATAACGTGTGGCAGATTGCGGGCATGTCTGTCGGCGCTTATACCGGCGGTGGGCCGAATATGGCGGCGATTAAAACTGCCACAGGCGCAGATGAAACCCTGTTTACCACCATGATTACGTACGACATTCTGCTGTCGTCACTGTATCTGCTGTTTGTTATGACGCTGGCAAAGCCCCTGTTTTCCCGGCTGCTGAAACCTTACAGAGGCAACGATCAGAATGCTGAGCATGAATCCTCCGCAACGTTTGCCCACCTGGCCGACGAAACAGCCTACGCTTACCGCATTCTGCTGCAGAAAAATGTTGTGCTTAACGCCCTCGGTGGCCTGCTGATATCCGCAGCCATTGTCGCCTTAGCCGTCGCTGTGGCCAGTGTGGTGCCAGGCAGTATGGCCTCTGCTGTCACCATCATCACCATCACAAGCCTGGGTGTTGCCGCCTCGTTTATTCCTTTTGTGCGCCAACTGAAAGGCACATTTCAGCTTGGAATGTATCTGATTCTGATCTTTTGTTTTACCACAGGCAGCATGACGGATACCGGGGTGATCACTGACCTCAATATGGCGCTGTTCAGCTATATTGGTGCAATTCTGCTTGGCTCTCTGCTGTTGCAGGCACTGCTCTGCCGCTTATTCAATATTGATACCGACACGTTTCTGATCACCTCGTCAGCAGCCATTATGTCAGTGCCCTTTATTCCGGTGATTGCCGGTGCGATTAAAAACCGCGCCATTATCCTGCCAGGATTCGCCGCCGCCATTATTGGCTACATCCTTGGTAATTATCTGGGCATCGTCATGGCCTGGTTTACCCGCTGGCTGATCAGCGCTTAACAGAGACTCTGCTGCCCGCTATCGCCGTCAAAGGTTATAATGCCGCTTTTGTGAACCATCAGAGCAGCACACAATGACAGTTGATATCCAACGCACAGACAGCGCAGATTGCATTCGTCTGGAAACCGCCAATCCTGACTGCGCTATGATCTGGCTGCACGGACTGGGAGCCACCAACGAAGATTTCGTTCCTGTGTTTAAACGCATTGTCAGCTCTCTGTCACTCAACTGCGTCGGACTTTTCCCTCAGGCGCCAACCCGTCCGGTGACCTTTTCCGGCGGTATGAGCATGCCCTGCTGGTACGATATTCTGGGAGCCAATCCGAAGCGTATCATTAACGAAGACGACCTGCAGGCAGCCGCTGCTGGCGTACACCATCTGCTGCAGTCGTTACTGGATGAAGGCATTGCCCCTCAGCGGATATTTATTGCCGGCTTTTCACAGGGCGGCGCCGTCGCTTATGAAAGTGCAATGAGCTATAACGGAACGCTGGCCGGCCTGATTACCCTGTCGACGTATATTGGCCGGCCAATGACGCCAGCCAACACTGCGCTGCCGGTTTTCTGTGCCCACGGCACTCAGGATGATGTTGTACCGATCGCTCTGGGCGAGGCGGCGTTAAATGATCTGCAGACCATGGGGCTGACACCAGAGTGGAAAACATACCCCATGCAGCATGAGGTATGCCTGCCGGAAATTGCCGACATCAGCGGTTTTGTCGCCCGTCAGCTTGGCCAATAACAAACCGCGCAGATATATCGCGCAGCTTATTCGCAAGTTCACTCTGTTCCTGCGCGGTTTTACTCATAAAAGAGGACGTGGCGACGGTGTGATCAGCAATTTTATAAATGCTGCGCATACTGCCGGACATTTCTCTGTTGGTAGATACATGCTCTTCGGCGGCAGCCGCAACCTGATCCGTCATATCACGGATCAGGCTTACCGCAGACTCAATTTTGTGCAGCTCTTCGGTCAGACCGGAGGAAAGATTAACCGTTTCTTTTACCGTTGACTGGGAAGACTCCACCGCTTCAAAAGCGCGCTTTGACTCCGACTGAAAACGACTGACGATACTTTCAATTTCTGCAGTCGATTCCTGGGTACGCTGTGCCAGTGTGCGTACTTCATCGGCCACCACAGCAAACCCTCGTCCCTGCTCACCGGCCCGTGCCGCCTCAATCGCCGCATTCAACGCCAGCAGATTGGTCTGCTCAGCAATGTTTTTAATCACGGATAACACACCGCCAATAGCGTCACTGGAACTGTGCAGGTCACGGATAACATCCGATACCTGCTTCATTTTGTCATCAAGTTGCAGAATAACGCTGACGCTCTGTTCAACTGAACGCCCACTGCTGGCCGCAACCTCATTGGCAGATTCGGTATTTTCAGCCACCTGCTGCATACTCGCAGAAATTTCCTGTGTGGCGATTTCCTGCTGGCTCATGGCCGTCACGACTTTGCCGGTTTCCTCCTGCTGCAGATTCATCCCTTTGCTGCTCAGTTTGATCGTCATATGGTTCTGCATGGAAATCAGCGTCAGCTGGGCGGAGATATCCAGAATGGTTTTCACCGTAGACTCAATCTGCTCAAGCATTTCATTTCCGGCCCGTGCCGCGTCACCCAGCTCATCATTCTGCAGAACACTGAATCTGTGATTCAGCTGCAGATTACGCCCGGCCAGATGCAGCCCCTGCTGCAATGCGATGATCTGGCGGTACATGGCGCTCGACAGCAGCCACACCAGTAATAAGGTCAGTGCCACCGCCAGCAAAGAGAACAGGCCGGTACTCCAGGCTTCAAGCTGAGTTTCTTCAAGCTTCGCTGCGGTGAGTGAAATCAGATTGGCTTCCAGCCCGTTTTCCAGTTCCTTGAGGCCATTAATACGGGCGGTTGCCCGCTCAAACCAGTAAGCAGATTCAACATTGAAGCCTTCGTTACGGCTCAGGGCGACATCGCGCATGCTCTGCACGTCGATCTCCGCCTGACTGCTTCTGAAGGCCTGATAGGCTTTAACCGCGCTGCTGTCAGCAAAGCGTTCAAAACTCTGCAAATGAGCATCCTGCTCAGATACCAGACGCACGAAACGGGTAAACAGTGCCGCGGTAAAGCTGTCCCGTCCGAACACATTACTCATCACTGCGCGCTCAATGCCGGCACGTTCCTTACCCTGCAAAAAGCTGTAATACGCCTGCAGGGCACGAACGATCTGGCCATCTGAGGTATAAGCCGTTGCCAGTGCAGGAACCACCAGCAAACGGTCAATCGTCCCAGTGTAGAAGGCCAGCACTTCCGGTAAGGCGACACTCTGAGCGTCTACCCTCTCCCGCAAAGCATTAATGGCAGCAACCTTCTGCTGCACATCCTTCAACGCCCGGTAAAGCTCGGGATAATTCTTTAAAGCGGGATGTGATGCCAGCAGCGCCTGCCACTCTTTAATACGGCCATTAGTCAGTTGCCGCTGTCCGGGCAGTTTATCGCCGAAGGATTGCCCCTTGCTGCCGAGAAATCCGGCCGACATGCCACGTTCCTTTTGCAGCTCATGGGCCAGCAGACTGTTAACCGAGCTGACTTCCACCAGAGTCTGCACTGATGTCAGACCATTGATATTGCTGAGCGCCCTGATCTGGAGCCCAGATTCCAGAAACACGACTAACAGAAGAGGTACCGCCACGAGTATCAGGAGTTTGTACCTGACACTGAGATTCCTGATTATGTTCACGATCGTCTCCATCCGGATGTAGCATGATCGTCTCAGACTAGCCCATGCTTTTTGCTTCTGCCTGCCGGCAACATGGTGTTACGAACTATTTATGATTTTTATCCATCCCGTTGCTTATAGTTTTAAACTATCTGGCTGCCGGTGGTGCTGCCCCATGCCCTTATCTCTGGTATCCTTGCGCCTCGTTTTTACCCGTGAATCCATTCAGATCAGAGGCCAGCCCCGCCATGATTACCATGTACGGCATCAAAAACTGCGACACTATCAAGAAGGCACGTAAATGGCTGGAAGACGCCGGTGTCGAATACCAGTTTCATGACTACAAAAAAGACGGTCTGGACGCAGCATTGCTGGATACCTTTATTGCTGAGCTGGGCTGGGAAGATCTGCTCAACCGCCGTGGCACAACCTGGCGCAAGCTGCCGGATGATGTGAAAGATGGCATTGATGAGGCATCGGCAAAAGCAGTGATGCTGGACAATCCATCCATCATTAAGCGCCCTCTGCTGGATACCGGTAAACAAAAAATTCTGGGCTTTAAAGCTGACGATTACGCAGCTCTGGGCCTGTAACGCTTAACGACTGACTTTGCTTTAACGTACGCTCACTGCGTACCGTACTGAGGAACCCCTATGACAAACGCATTCGCTCTGGCCATTGGTGTCGGCACTAAAAACAGCAACGGTGACTGGCTGGAAGTTTTCTATCAGCAGCCACTGCTGAACCCGGAAGCAGCACTGATCGAAGCGGCTAAAAGTACGCTCGGTTATGAAGGTGGCAACGCTGCCCTGGAAGTCGACGGTGGTGAACTGAGCGCCTTCGCTGAAGCCATTGAAGCAGCAGCGCCTGCGCAGGCGGCACTGGCCCGTGCCTGCACTGAGAGTGAAAAGCCGGTGGTAATCACCGTTCTGGAAAGTGACGAACAGGCCTCTTCAACGCCTGAGGTTTACCTCAAGCTGCACCTGCTGTCTCATCGTCTGGTTAAGCCACATGGTGTTAACCTGGCCGGTATTTTTGGTCTGCTGCCAAACGTTGCCTGGACCAACAAAGGCGCGATCGATCTGAGCGAACTGCCACAGGCACAGCTGGAAGCCCGTCTGAAAGGTGAACTGCTGAGCGTAAACAGTGTGGATAAATTCCCACGCATGACCGACTACGTGGTACCGGCAGGCGTACGTATCGCTCACACTGCCCGTATCCGTCTGGGTGCTTACATTGGTGAAGGCACCACCGTAATGCACGAAGGCTTTGTTAACTTCAACGCCGGTACTCTGGGCACTTCCATGGTTGAAGGCCGTATTTCTGCCGGTGTTGTTATTGGCGACGGTTCTGACCTGGGTGGCGGCTGCTCCACCATGGGTACTCTGTCCGGTGGCGGTAACATCATTATTTCCGTCGGTGAAAAATGTCTGCTCGGCGCCAACGCCGGTATCGGTATCCCGCTGGGCGACCGCTGCACCGTGGAAGCTGGCCTGTACGTAACTGCCGGTACCAAAATTCAGGTACTGGACGATCAGAAAAAGCTGGTGGAAACCGTTAAAGGCCGCGATCTGGCCGGTAAATCTGACCTGCTGTTCCGTCGTGACTCAATCACAGGTGCTGTTCAGTGCGTAACCAACAAAAGCGCAATCCAGCTGAACGAAGAACTGCACGCCAATAACTGAGTTAATTAACTTGGTTATTACGCTGTAAAAAAACCGGCCTGATGGCCACTGCTGTCCCACAGTTTGGGATTCATATCACGAGCCTCATCTGAGGCTCGTTTTCTTTTCTCTGTCGTGGA
>NZ_DJIO01000059.1:32440-32856 GCF_002433655.1 Thalassolituus sp. UBA6592
CTGCAGTGTCTTTCGTTCGAACAGATTTACTCTCAGCACCCGCAACATTCGTAAAACTGTCCAACCCGATCTGGCTGCATAACGAGCATAAGCCACCAGTAGATAGGTGATCATAGCAATCCAGAGTTGAGTCATCACTGCGTTGCGTGATGTCCCCGAAAACGCATGGATATGCAGGCTCTGCTTAATGGCTTTGAAGAATAATTCAACCTGCCAGCGATCCTTATAAATACCTGCGATGGTCTTTGCTGCCAGCTGGAAGTGATTGGTTAAAAACTCGTATGTTTTTCCCGTTTCTCGGCAGTAATACACCACCCGGCGCAGAGGTGGAGCACCCCGTTTCTGTGCGTGATCGCTGCTGAACTGAATGTCCTGATCTTTGAGAATACCGTCAGCTTTATTGGCAGGATAGTCGC
>NZ_DJIO01000059.1:33043-33199 GCF_002433655.1 Thalassolituus sp. UBA6592
TCCCGTTTCTCGGCAGTAATACACGACCCGACGCAGAGGTGGCACCCCCCGTTTCTGTGCATGATCGCTGTTGAACTGTATGTCCTGATCTTTGAGAATACCGTCGGCTTTATTGGCAGGATAGTCGCCAGTAACACGATATACTGAGCCGGACCT
>NZ_DJIO01000002.1:0-10467 GCF_002433655.1 Thalassolituus sp. UBA6592
TTTAAACTGTGGGACAGCAGTGCGTCAGTGCGCACTTTTTATTTCAGGGTGCCTGCAGGATATAAATCAGAGCTTGAATTTACGCACCATGGTATTGAGATGATTGGCCATGCCCACCAGATTGCGTGAAATACCGGCGGTTTTTTCTGCACAGGATTCTGTGTTCAGAGAGTGGCTGGCAATGGATTCAATGCCACGGGAAACGTCCTGACCCAGAGACACCTGTGCCTGCATACGTTGCAGGGTTTCACGGTTCAGTTCGCTCATGCGGTCCACGTGCTGCGTCATCTGATGCAGAGCTTCGGCAGCTTCCCGTACCCGTTCTGAGCCTTCTTCGGCAATGTTCTGGGCGTTTTCCATCGAGCTTACGGCATTGCGCGCCTGCGACTGCAGCGCTTCCACCATGGCTTCAATTTCCTGAGTCGATTCATGCGTACGCTGTGACAGTGAACGCACTTCATCGGCAACCACTGCGAAGCCCCGTCCTGATTCACCGGCACGGGCTGCTTCAATGGCGGCGTTTAACGCCAACAGGTTGGTTTGCTCGGCGATGCCTTTAATTACCTCCAGAACACCGCCCACATTGTTGCTTTGTTCGTCGAGGCTGGTGATAACACCTGTGGTGGTTTTGATGGCGTCGTTCATTTTACGGATGTTGTCAGCGGCTTCGTCGGTTTTGTTTACGCCGTTGTGCGCCACAACTTTCGCTTCGGAAGAGGCATCACTGCTTTGTTCGGCATTGCCCATCACCAGACTGATGCTTTCATGCAGTGCTTCAATGGCCTGGCGGATATCATTGGTTTCCTGTTTCTGTGACTGTGCCGCGCGCAGTGATTCGGCCGATGACTGATCAATATTCTGCGCTGCCAGTTCGAGCTCAGAGGAGGTCTGCACCACGCGTTTCAGTGAGTCCGACAGCTTCTCAATCATATGGTTAAGAGCCCGGCCGGTGCTGCCGATTTCATCGGTACTGGTGACTTCGACGGTATGAGTGAGATCCGAATCTTCGTCCATGGTCGTCAGTGTCTGGTGCATGCGTTTAACCGGTGTGATAACGACTTTGCGCAGCAGCAGAGACAGCACCACCAGAGCAGCGATAAACATACTCGCCTGAATAATCCCCATACGCAGCATATTGCTGAAGATATGCCCGTCCAGCTCTTCCAGCGAATAACTGATACGGATGGCGCCGAGCACTTCGCCGTCCTGAGCCTGATGGCAGCCCAGGCAGTTGGTACCACGGTAATTCTCATGGGCGTAGACAGGGGTCACCAGCGTCATGATATGGCCATTGGCATCATCTGTGGTGACCAGGGTTTCTTCACCCTGCAGAGCGCGACGTTCGAGGTCATCCTGAGCGTATTCGTGATCAAGACCTTTGCCGTAGAACTGGTCGATTTTGGGCGCACGGATCATGCGCGCTTCAACGATATTGCTGTCTGATAACAGCTTGGTGCGGACCATTTCACGGTTGCCAATGGCACCGGATATCATCAGCATGTTCATGGTATCGAGATAACCTGAAGCTTTGTCTTTGAGCTGAGAGTGCGCCATCTCTGCGCTCATCTGACGTTCAGACGAAACCGCAACACTGACTACGATAATCAGCACCAGCAGAAAGATACTGCCCAGCGCGAGGTAGACTTTGTGTTGAATGGAGAGGTTACTGAGCTTCATGCATGACCCTTTATTGCAGCTTGTTATCTTACTGAAGTTACTTAAGCCTAGAACAATGGTGGGACTTTGCTTTCCAGGGAGTTGATATAAGTATGTATAAGATCGTTTTTTTTGTGCCAGAAGCACAATTGGAAGAGGTGAAAGAGGCGGTGTTTGCCACCGGCGCCGGACGCATCGGTGATTATGAACATTGCTGCTGGCAGGTTGCCGGGCAAGGCCAGTTCCGGCCTATGGAAGGTGCGGACCCGTTTGTCGGTGCCGTTGGCGAGCTGGAAAAAGTGGCAGAATACCGGGTGGAGCTGGTGTGTGAGGATGAGCTGGTCAGGGCCGCGGTCGCGGCGCTGAAGAAGGCACACCCCTATGAAGAACCGGCCTATGATGTGGTGCAGCTGGCTGATCTGTGAAGATTGGCCAGCCAGACGTTTAAGCGCTGCTCAGCTAACACTTACTCTGGCTTTTTGTACGGCGTGCGGATATCAAACACATAGGTTGGCTGTGTCGGAGAGTCGTCTTTCAGCCACAGGTTCAGCGTTTTATTGACCGTAGGGAAGGCCATTTCATCCCATGGGATGTCTTCGGGGCTGAACAGCTGAACGTCCAGGCTTTCTTCACCAGCGCCAAACTCCGGCGTGCTCATCTCTGCCAGGAAGAAAATGTGCACCTGATCAATGTGCGGTACCGTGATAACGCTGAACAATGAGCGGATGTCTACGCAGGCCTGGGCTTCTTCCAGGGTTTCACGCAGAGCTGCTTCTTCTGTGCTTTCGCCATTTTCCATAAATCCGGCGGGCAGGGTCCACAGCCCACGGCGTGGTTCGATGGCGCGGCGGCAGAGCAGAACTTTGCCCTGATACACAGGAATGGTTCCGGCAACAATGCGTGGATTCTGATAAAAAATGGTCTGGCAGGCAGGGCAGACATGGCGTTCGCGGTTATCACCGTCGGGGATGGTGATAACCAGCTCGGAGGCGCATTGGCTGCAGTATTTCATGGCAGGGCCTTACTGAAGATCAATGCGCTCAGTATCTCAGGAGTTGGCTATCAAAGGGAAGCTGAGAATTGACGCTGACGGCTGCTGACGCCCGGCAGGCAGTTCACCGGTCGGGGTATTCAGGGCTTCCATTAATGAATGCAGACGCTCATTCATCATGGCTGAAATACGGATGCAGGCAGACATCGGATTGCTGGCCAGCTGACGTTCGGCATCGATACGGAATTGCAGGCCGCGCAGACGACGCTGAATGTCATCCGGTGCACTGGCGATGGTGTCTTCAATCAGAGTCTGGCGTAATGATTCCAGTTTGTCTGGATTTGTCTCAGCCAGCTTTCGTAATTCTTCGAAAGAAGGTAACTGCATTGTCAGCCCCCAAAAGTAAAAGTTTGCTTTTTGTGGGATCTAGTCTACCCAAAAAACATGACCGTCAAAACTTCCACGGTCAGCAATGTCAGGTTCTGCAACTCACTGAATAATAAGAAAAAATCTGTATCGCAAAGTCGGCAAAAAATCGAAAACTGGTTTAAAAACAAGCTGTTAAGTAAACGTTTTGACGCGGCGGATAACAAAATTTTGTCGGTTATCTCAGCGTTGGTTACGTTTTATAACAAAATAATATAAACATGCAGGGACCATGTCGTCAGGTAATAGGCTGGCCCACATCCTGACCCGGCAGTACAATGAAACCATGAATCTGCCATTAACTGACTATCTTACCGCGCGCCTGCAGCAGCACAGCCCCCGTCGTATCCGCCAGCCGCAACTCGCCGAAGCCGGTGTGCTGGTCGCGCTGACAGATGAAGAGAACCCTCAGCTGTTGCTTACCCTGCGCTCGTCCAATCTGTCATCGCACAAGGGGGAAGTGGCCTTTCCTGGTGGTAAGCGTGATCCGGAAGACGTTGATATTATCGCCACCGCACTGCGTGAGGCGGAAGAAGAGGTTGCTCTTGCTGCCCGTGATGTTCAGGTGCTGGGGGAACTGGATCAGGTGGTGTCCCGCTTTGGTTATCTGATCACGCCGGTGCTGGCCGTTGTGCCGCCTGGTCTGGATTATCAGCCGAATCCTGATGAACTCGATGCCATCTTTATGGCACCTCTGGATCTTTTCCGTCAGCCGCCATCCGGCTACTTTGAACGGGACAATATCTCCGTGCCCAGCTACGACTATGAAAATTTTCATATCTGGGGTCTGACCGCCATGGTCATCGCGGAAATGATGAACAATCTCTGGGACGGCAATATCGCTTTGCGTATGTGAGCGACAGCGGAGTTTTTATGTTTTATCGACTGGGCGACCTTTGCCCGCAAAAAGGAGAGGGCGTTTTCGTTGCAGAAAACGCCACCGTCATCGGCAACGTTGAGCTGCAGGACAACACCAGTATTTGGTTTGGTGTGGTGATCCGCGGTGATAACCACCGTATCACCATAGGTGAGCAGACAAATGTGCAGGACAACTCGGTATTGCACACCGACGCCGGAATTCCCCTGACCTTAGGCAAAGGCGTAACCGTCGGGCACCAGGCCATGCTGCATGGCTGCGAGGTGGGCGATTATTCGCTGATCGGCATTCAGGCTGTCGTTCTCAATGGTGCAAAAATCGGTAAACACTGCATTATCGGAGCAAATGCGCTGGTACCAGAGGGCATGGAAATTCCCGATGGCTCGCTGGTGGTCGGATCGCCGGCAGTGATTAAGCGCACCTTGAGCGATCAGCAAAAGAAAATGCTGGAAGCCAGCGCCGCTCACTATGTGCATAATGGCCGCCGTTATCTCGAATCCCTGCAGGAGGTTGAACTCTGATGAGTGGTGTTAAATCACCCTGCGTCTGCGTGTGTGCGCTGGACGACGATAATATCTGTATGGGCTGTCAGCGTACGGGCGAAGAAATTTCGCGCTGGGGCAGCTACAGTGACGACGAAAAACGCGAAGTTATGAAGAAGGTCGCCGTGCGGGAACAGGCTGCCATGAACTTTATGCCGGTTACCGGCACCCCTGAATCTTAAATACCGGATTTTTTTATGACCACATTGGGAACACCATTTTCCCCGGTGGCTACACGCGTCATGCTTTGCGGCGCGGGTGAGCTGGGTAAAGAAGTTGTTATCGAACTGCAGCGTCTGGGCTGTGAAGTCATCGCGGTGGATCGCTACGCCAATGCGCCGGCTATGCAGGTCGCAGACCGCAGCCATGTGATCAGTATGCTCGACGGCGATGCGCTGCGGGCCGTGATTGAACAGGAACAACCGCATCTGGTGGTACCGGAAATCGAAGCCATTGCTACCGATACACTGGCGGCGCTGGAAAAAGAAGGCGTGAACATCATTCCGACGGCCCGTGCTACACAGCTGACCATGAACCGCGAAGGCATCCGTCGTCTGGCGGCAGAAACGCTGGGTGTTCCAACCTCGACCTATCGTTTTGCTGATAGCCGTGAAGCTTTTGATGCTGCGGTGGAAGAAATCGGCCTGCCGTGTCTGGTTAAGCCGATCATGAGTTCATCCGGTAAAGGTCAGAGCTTTGTGCGTGAATCCTCTGAGCTGGATGCCGCCTGGCAGTATGCCCAGGAAGGTGGTCGTGCCGGTAAGGGTAAAGTGATCGTCGAAGGGTTCGTAGACTTTGATTTTGAAATTACTCTGCTGACCATTCGCCATAAGAACGTTGACGGTGAGATTGTCACCAGCTTCTGTGATCCGATCGGCCACCGTCAGGAAAATGGTGACTATCAGGAATCCTGGCAGCCACAGGCCATGACCGACGCCGCTTTGGCTGCAGCGCAGGATATCGCGCGCAAAGTGACCGGCGATCTCGGTGGTCTGGGTCTGTTTGGTGTCGAGCTGTTTGTCAAAGGTGACGATGTGATCTTCAGCGAAGTATCACCGCGCCCCCATGACACCGGTCTGGTCACTCTGATTTCTCAGGATCTGTCTGAGTTTGCCCTGCATGCACGGGCGATTCTCGGTCTGCCGATTCCGAACATTGTGCAGCATGGTCCATCAGCATCTTCTGTACTGCTGGTAGCCGGTGAGTCTTCATCCATGCAGTTCGGTAATCTGGAGCTGGCGCTGGCTGAGGTGAATACCCAGCTGCGTCTGTTCGGTAAGCCTGAAGTGTCCGGCAAGCGTCGTCTCGGCGTAGCACTGGCCCGCGATGAGTCGGAAGAGGCTGCCCGGGCAAAAGCTAACCGGGCAATTGCTGCAATACAGGTGACTCTGTAAGCGGCACGTCGCGGCTCAGGATCTGCAACATATTGCAATTTCTGCCCGCAGCTTTGGCTTCATAGAGAGCAGCGTCCGCTGCTCTCAGCCAGACCTTCATTTCATACTCTTCCAGCCATGGGCCGGAATCCCGTATCCAGGCAATCCCGTAACTGACGGTCAGCTCTTTTGATGCCGGAGAGTAGTCATGGCGTATATGCAGGCTGTGAATGGCCTCGTCCATGCGCTGGCGTATGCGGTTTAACGCGGTGGCGTCTTCAGCTTCCATAATCAGCGCAAATTCTTCACCGCCAAAGCGTGCGGCAATCTCATCGGTACGGCGGGTGCAGCCAGCCAGGGCCTTGGCCACCTGCTGCAGAGCGCTGTCACCGGCCTGATGGCCATAGTGATCATTAAAGTTTTTGAAATAGTCGATATCCACCAGAATCAGGGCGATGGATTGTGGATGACGCTGAATACGCCGCCAGGATTTATCCAGTGCTTCGTCGAAGGCGCGGCGGTTACTGATATCCGTGAGGCGGTCGGTGTTGGAAATCCGCTCCAGTTTTATCTGCTGACGTTTGCTGGTCATCACCAGCTGATTAAAGGCTTTTTTCAGTTCGACCAGCTCTTTGACGTGTGGACTTTTACTGAAGATCAGCGGGCGCACCTGGCCGGAGCTGTTGTTCTGGTTAAGAAATTTCAGCGCGTACTCAATCGGATCAATGATGACCTTCAGCAGCATAATAAAAATGATCGCCGGGATAATGCTGATCAGCAGAAAAGCCAGCAGCACCGGGGTGTTTATCAGGCTGGGGCCGGCACCGTTACCATGCTGAATGGTGACGCAAAGGGAAGCTGCCCCGGCATTGTTTGTTATGCAGCCGCTGCGGGCTGCCTGAACATCCTTGATAGGCATCCTCAGATTGCTGAATGCTGCGGCATAAGGCGGCTCTGTCAGTGTGATCTGCAGGCGGGAGACATCAGCCAGAATCCGGATAAATTCCGCATCGATACGGCGTATCAGAATCATCCAGCCGTGAATATCGGTACTTTCATCGCTCAGGCGAATAGCGCTGGATGAAACCAGATGAGGTAATTGGTTAATCAGTTCGATGGAACTGATCTGGTTATCAGGCATAAAGTTAACGGAATCACTGGTGAGCCAGTCCGCCAGATAGTCGGGTTCCGGTATCAGTGCCTCAGCAGCGAAGCCTGCATAATATAAGGGCTTGCCAAAGCGATCGAGAATGGCTGCAGCGGCCAGACTCTGGGTATCAAAGGTCTCTGGCTCGAAGTTGTCGGACAGATATTCAGGATCGGAAGTATCGGTGAAATCGACACTTTGATTCCAGATGGCGTAATCATCAGAAAGAGAGGAAAGTTGCTGGTCCCTGAGCTCCAGTGCAACCAGAAAACTGTGTACTTCGTTCTGCTGAATATAGAGCGCCTGTTCCACTTCCTGCGGATAAAACCAGAAGGCTCTGAGCATCAGCATGGCGATGAACAGCAGGGCCGTATAGCCCAGTGCAACCAGGATGTAGAGCTGCCGGATAGAAAACATTGAACGCCCGCATGATTGGATGACATAACCAGTTTAAGAATAGATGAAAATAAGCAGTGCAGCGGGCGGATACTGATATTGTGCGCGGATCCACGATATTATTTGACCTGTGAGTCACTCGCAGGTTTATTCTGCTGGCAAATGAAGCAGTGAGGAGACTTTATGAAGGTTCATGAACTCGCCAGTGCTGAACAGATCAGTGCCAATACCATTCGCCATTACGTTCGCATTGGTCTGCTGACACCGCCCAAAGGTGACAATGGTTACCATCGTTTTGGCCGTCGTGAACAACAGCGCCTGAGGTTTATCCGTCAGGCGCGGGATCTTGGCTTCACGCTGGATGATATTCAGATCATGCTGCGGGAATCCGAAAAAGGGCAATCGCCTTGCCCCACGGTGCGTCAGCTGATCGAGCCCAGATTAAAAGACGCGCGGGAGCGTTTGCAGGCTATGCAGGCGCTGGTTGAACGAATGGAAAGTGCTGTGGCGAGCTGGCAACAGCAGCCGGATTGTCAGCCATGCGGTGAACATATCTGCCATCTGATTGAAGGTCATGCAGGGGACGACCACTCTGCGGAGGAACATCATTATGAATAAACAGGATACTGGCTGCTGCGGATCTGCGCCGCTGAAAAATGCTGGGGCGGAAAGCATCGGTGCGGAAAACGTTGGTTCGGAAAACGTTGCTGCGGACAGCGGTTGCTGTCAGTCAGGCGGCGCTTACAGCGGAAGTGAAAGCTGTTGTGCAGGCGACGTAAAAGCAGCATCGCCGGAACCAAAAGAAGCTGTAAAAGAAAGCTGCTGTGCTTCCTCTGTTGCAGAAAAAAGCAGCTGCTGTTCCTCCAGTAAGGCAGAGACAAAAACAGCTGCGGCCGATAGCTGCTGTGGCACTGAGGTCAATGCTGCTGACAGCTGCTGCTCAACCAGTGCTAAGGCGACTGTATCGTCCTGTTGCGGTGGCGGTGAAGAAGACAGTGGTGGCGGTTGCTGCGGGCCATCCGATGGTAAAAAACGCATCGACTGGATTATGTGGATCTGTCTGCCGCTGGTGGCAGTTGGTTACGCACTGTCGCTGATTATGGGGCATGGGGCAGCAGATGAACTCGCCACTGAGCCATCCTGGCTGAGTGTTATGGCACACACCTCCTATGAAATGGTAAATGCCATGTGGTGGGGGATTTTAACGGCCGCATTTTTCGTTGGAATTCTCGGTCGTATTCCGCGTGAGCTGGTGATGTCTGTGCTGGGACGCGGTGGTACTAAACGGGGGATTTTCCGTGCCACGCTGGCGGGACTGATGCTCGATCTGTGTAATCACGGCATTCTTATGGTGGGAATGAAGCTTTACGAGCGTGGCGCCAGTATCGGTCAGGTGATGGCGTTTCTGATTGCCAGTCCGTGGAATTCACTGACACTGACATTAATTCTGATTGGCTTGATCGGCCTGAAATGGACCCTGCTGTTTATTGTTTTTTCGATGCTGATCGCCTGGGTCAGTGGCTGGATTTTCGATCGTCTGGTCGCCAACGGCACCTTACCAGCTAACCCATATCAGGAAAGCTACACCGAAGTCGCCATGTGGCCGACATTAAAACAAACCTGGGGTGATCACGACTGGTCGCCGGCAGCGTTGGCAAAAATGTTCTGGCAGGGGTTAAAAGAATCGAAAATGGTGCTGCGCTGGGTGGTGTTTGGCGTGGTGCTGGTAGCTTTGATCCGAGCATTTGTGCCGGCGGAAGAATTTGGTGTCTGGTTTGGTGCCAGCTTCGGCGGACTGGTGATGACGTTAATCGCCACGACCATTATTGAAGTCTGTTCCGAAGGTTCCAGCCCGATTGCTGCGGATCTGTTTAACCGCGCCGGAGCACCAGGTAATGCCTTTACCTTTTTAATGGCCGGTGCAGCAACGGACTATACCGAGATCATGGCATTGAAAGAGACCACGGCAAGCTGGAAAATTTCACTTTTCCTGCCGCTGATTACCGTGCCTCAGGTACTGTTTATTGGCTGGATTATGAATCTGTACGGCGCCTGATGATGTTGGGTTTAAAGATTAGCAGGGCCTCTATATTAACAGGGCCTCGATATTAATCGCCTTTAAAAAGGAGAAACAGTATGAACTATCCGGTAGAAGGCAGCTGCCAGTGCGGCAGCGTTAAGCTGCGTTTATTGGCGGCACCTCAAATGGTTGTTGCCTGTCATTGCCGCGAATGTCAGAAGCTGTCGACCAGCGCTTTCAGTCTGACGGCCATGGTGAAAGCGTCTGATCTTGAAATTGAAGGCGAATTAAAAGACTGGCAACGTATGGCGGAGAGCGGCAATGTCGCGGCAGCAAAATTCTGCCCACAGTGCGGTAACCGCATTTACCATTACAACCCGGCCCAGCCTGAGATGCTGAAACTGAAACCTTCTTATTTTTCTGATATCAGCTTTATTCAGCCGACCGCTCATGCCTGGGTCAGCGAAAAGCAGGACTGGTTTGCCTTGCCGGAAGGCGTGAAAACCTTTGATAAGCAACCGGGCTGATTTGCTGATGATACTCACCGGAGGCTGTCAGTGTGGTGCCGTGCGTTATCGCATTGACGGTGAGCTGATTGATGCCAGCTACTGCCATTGCAGTATGTGCCGCAAAGTCAGTGGCTCGCCGGTGACGGCGTGGGCCACATTTCCGGCAAAGGCGTTCAGCTACGCACAGGGGACAGCTGCAAATTTTTATTCCAGTGATAAAGCGCAGCGTGAGTATTGTGCTGACTGTGGTGCACAAGTGGTATTTCGTTTCAGTGATACACCGGATCAGCTGGATGTGACCATCGCCACGCTGGATGATATTGCGGCAGTTGAACCACAGTTTCATATCTGGGTAAGCAGCAAAGTGCCGTGGCTGGTGATCGGTGACGATCTGCCGCAATATCCTGAAAGTGAAGCCGCAGAGTAAGCTGGCTGAATAAGCCTTCATATATCAGACGGGGCAGGTTGTTTTCCTGGTCTTTGGATATAAAAAAAACGGCATCTGCCCACTGCTGTCCCACAAATTTCTA
>NZ_DJIO01000176.1:0-35036 GCF_002433655.1 Thalassolituus sp. UBA6592
CCGCTTAAGTGAACAGCATTGCGCACATGGCGGGTTTTTTCATTGTTTATAACAGCAGAAAATCAGCGGATTAAGAAGGTAAATCCGCTGTCTGTTATCAGCTTACTTTCGGATCAAGCGCACCGCTGGCGTAACGTTCAAACATTACATCCAGAGAGTCTGCTTTGATTTTTGAAGCATTACCGGCAGTACCAAAGGCTTCGTAACGGGCGATACAGATATCGCTCATCGCTTTTACGGATTCTTTGAAGTATTTACGCGGATCGAACTCAGCCGGGTTCTGCGCCATAAAGCGACGGATAGCACCGGTAGATGCCAGACGCAGGTCGGTGTCGATGTTCACTTTACGTACGCCGTATTTAATACCTTCAACGATCTGCTCAACCGGCACACCGTAAGTTTCCGGAATCTCACCACCAAATTCGTTGATGATGGCCAGCCATTCCTGTGGCACAGAAGAAGAACCGTGCATTACCAGATGAGTATCCGGGATACGCTTGTGGATCTCTTTGATACGGTCGATGGCCAGAATGTCGCCTGTAGGCGGACGGGTAAATTTGTAAGCACCGTGGGAAGTACCACAGGCAATCGCCAGCGCATCAACGCCGGTTTTCTTAACAAAGTCAGCCGCTTCTTCCGGATCGGTCAACATCTGATCGTGAGACAGAGTGCCTTCTGCACCAATACCGTCTTCTTCACCCGCCTGTCCGGTTTCCAGAGAACCCAGACAACCCAGTTCACCTTCTACGGAAACACCACAGGCGTGAGCCATATCCACAGTGCGTTTGGTCACATCGACGTTGTACTCGTAGGAAGCCGGAGTTTTACCGTCTTCACCCAGTGAGCCGTCCATCATCACTGAGCTGAAGCCCAGCTGGATAGAACGCTGACATACCGCCGGTGAAGTACCGTGGTCCTGGTGCATACACACAGGGATGTGCGGGAATTCTTCAACAGCCGCCAGAATCAGGTGACGCAGGAAAGGCGCACCAGCGTATTTGCGGGCGCCGGCAGAAGCCTGAACAATCACCGGAGAGTCGGTTTTGTCCGCTGCTTCCATGATCGCGCGCATCTGCTCGAGGTTATTAACGTTGAACGCAGGAACGCCGTAGCCGAATTCGGCGGCGTGATCCAGCATCTGACGCATGCTGATTAATGCCATGTTGTGTATACCCTGAAAGATGGTTGAAACTGAGTCGTATTCTAACGGCTATCCGGCGCGATATAAACCTGCAGACTGTGCAGATTCGCAGCAATAAAAAACCCCGCATTACGCGGGGTTTCATCAGGCTTTGAGTCCCGGACTGTTTCTCGCGACGCAGCCGCAGACCCAGCGCAGCGTCTGTTATGACTTCGCGCGCTGCTCGAGAATCGCCACAGCCGGCAGAGTTTTGCCTTCGACGAACTCAAGGAATGCACCACCGCCGGTGGAAATGTAAGACACCTGTTCGGCGATTTCGTACTTATCCACAGCTGCCAGAGTGTCACCACCGCCCGCAATGGAGAAGGCATCGGATTCTGCAATGGCCAGCGACAGGGCTTTGGTGCCTTCACCGAACTGATCGAATTCGAACACACCCACCGGACCGTTCCAGATGATGGTTTTGGCTTCTTTCAGCTGTTCAGCCAGCGCTTTGGCGGAATCCGGACCGATGTCGAAGATCATATCGTCAGCGTCTACTTCATCCGCGCTCTTCAGCGTGGCAACTGCGCTTTCAGAGAATTCTTTACCGCAGACAACGTCAGTTGGTACCGGAATGGACACTTTTTCCATCAGCTTTTTCGCAGCAGGAATCAGGTCTTCTTCATACAGAGACTTACCAACAGGCTTGCCGGCAGCCGCCAGGAAAGTGTTAGCAATACCGCCACCGACGATGATCTGATCACAGATATCAGACAGGCTTTCCAGCACTTCCAGCTTGGTAGACACTTTGGAACCACCGACGATAGCCACCAGCGGACGGGCTGGTTTGTCCAGTGCCTTGCCCAGTGCATCCAGTTCTGCCGCTAACAGCGGGCCTGCACAGGCAACGGTCGCAAATTTTGCCACGCCATGAGTAGACGCCTGTGCGCGGTGCGCAGTACCGAAGGCGTCCATGACGAAAATATCGCACAGCTCAGCGTAGGCTTTGGACAGCTCGTCTTCGTCTTTCTTTTCGCCTTTGTTAAAGCGCACGTTTTCCAGCAGCGCCAGCTCGCCGTCGGCCAGTTCGACACCGGCACGGAAGTCTTTGACTACGTTTACATCACGGCCCAACAGACCTGCCAGATGATCAGCCACTGGCTGCATGGAGAATTCATCGGCGTATTCGCCTTCGGTCGGACGACCCAGGTGAGACATGACGATGACTTTGGCCCCGGCTTCCAGCGCATGCTGAATGGTTGGCAGAGAAGCACGGATACGCACGTCAGACGTCACTTTGCCGTCTTTCACCGGTACGTTCAGGTCTTCGCGGATCAGAACCCGTTTACCTTTCAGGTCCAGGTCAGTCATTTTTAAAACAGACATGTTTCTTCCTCTGTGTCGCGCCCGGGTGACAGGCAGATCAGGTTTATAAGTCATAGGCAGGCATCGATACGCGTTGAGCGGGCACCTGCCGGAAAAATCAGCGCGCGATTATAGCAGTATGACCATTGTGTTTCACCGCAGGCATTAGCCCTCATAAAGAGACAAACAAGCACTCACCAACCCCGGAGTGCCGTTTTTATCAACAATCTGTTAATTCGCTGTGACTTGTGGATAACCTGCTCAGCCGTTAGCCTGCAGGCCTGACTTTCTGAGATGACGTTATGCTGAACTGGCTCTGGCAATTTGTCCGTCCTTACAAAACCCGCCTTACCATCGCCATTCTGGCGCTGATTACCACCGCTGCGCTGACACTGAGTCTGGGGCAGGGCGTGCGTCTGATGGTGGATAATGGTTTTGCCGCGGGTTCGGTGGAAGGCTTAGGTCAGGCGCTGGGCTTCTTCGGTTTTATGGTGGTTGCCGTGTCAGTGGGCGCTTACCTGCGCTTTTATATGGTGTCCTGGCTGGGCGAGCGGGTGGTCGCCGATATCCGCCAGCAGCTGTATCGCCATCTGATCAGCCTGCCGCCTTCCTTCTTTGAAGATAATCTGTCCGGCGAGATTCAGAGCCGCATCACCACAGATACCACCTTGCTGCAGACGGTGATCGGATCATCCTTCTCCTTCGCCCTGCGCAACTCGCTGACCTTTATTGGCGGTATTGTGCTGATGTTTATTACCAACTTTAAACTCAGCCTGATCGTACTGATCGCCGTGCCGCTGATTGTGTTTCCGATGATTTTCTTTGGCCGCAAAGTGAAGAAGCTGTCGCGCGCCAGCCAGGATAAAGTCGCCAGCGTTGGCGCCTGGGCCGGAGAAAGTCTGCAGCATATTAAAGTGGTGCAGGCCTTTACCCGCGAAGACATCGTTAATCAGCAATTCAGTCAGGCCGCCGAAGGAGCCTTCAGCGTGGCACTGCTGCGTATCCGCCAGCGGGCTTTTATGATCGCGCTGGTAATGATTCTGGTGATGGGCTCAGTGGCCGGCATGCTCTACATCGGCGGCCGTGACGTGATTGCCGGAGAATTATCCGGCGGCGATTTAGCCGCCTTTGTGTTTTACGCCATTATGGTCGCAGGCTCGCTCGCCGCCGTTACCGAAGTGTACGGCGAAGTCCAGCGCGCCGCCGGTGCCGCCGAACGCATCCGCGAGTTAATGGCGGCGAAATCGGATATCACCTCAGCCGCAAACTCCGGCCATGATGTGGATTCTGCGACCCCTGACACACAAGCAACAAAACCGGCAGCAGAACCATTAATCGCCCTGCGTGAAGTGAGTTATCACTACCCTTCCCGCCCTGACAGACAGGCACTCAGCGGCCTGAATCTGGATGTAAAACGCGGTGAACGTATTGCTCTCGTGGGCCCCTCCGGTGCAGGTAAATCCACCCTGTTCGATTTACTGTTACGCTTCCGTGATCCTCAGCAGGGACAGATTCTGCTGGAAGGCAAAGCGTTGCCTGAGTGGAATCTGCAGCAACTGCGCAGCCAGTTTGCCCTGGTGCCACAGCAGCCGGTTTTATTCAGCGCCAATGTGCTGGATAACCTCAGATACGGGCGCCCGGATGCCAGCGAAGAGCAGATCGTTGCTGCAGCCCGTGCCGCCTACGCCGATGAATTTATCCGCCAGTTGCCGGATCAGTATCAGTCTTACTTAGGTGAACAGGGAGTAAAACTGTCCGGCGGACAGAAACAGCGTTTAGCCATTGCCCGCGCCATTCTGCGTGAACCGAAAATTCTGTTATTGGATGAAGCCACCAGCGCACTGGATGCCCAGAGCGAACATCTGGTGCAGCAGGCACTGGATGAATTAATGAAGGACCGCACCACCTTCGTAATTGCCCACCGCCTGGCCACCATTAAAAACGTCGACCGCATTGTGGTGATGGATCATGGCGCGATTGCCGCCGTGGGCACCCATGAAGAATTGCTGCAGTCATCGCCGCTGTATAAACAACTGGCGGAGTTGCAGTTTAATAGCTGAGCGTTAAAAGAATTCAGAGTCGGATCATCGCCCGCGCCGTATCCAGCATACGGTTGGCAAAACCCCATTCGTTATCAAACCACACCAGCATTTTTAATAACTGCCCGCCGCTGACGCGGGTCTGAGTGGCGTCTACCACACCAGAGCGCGGGTCGTGATTGAAGTCGATGGAGGCGTGGGCTTCACCGGTAATTCCCAGAATGCCCTGCAGCTCAGATGATGCGGCACGCTGAATCAGAGCGTTAACCGCTGCGGCATCGGTCGCGCTTTTTAATTGCAGACTGATATCCAGCGCCGAGACGTTAATGGTCGGTACGCGCACATGCAGGCTTTCAATTTTACCCGCCAGCTCCGGCATCAAACGGGCGATGCCCAGCGGCAGGCTGGTATCCACCGGAATAATGCTCTGCACCGCCGAGCGGGTACGGCGCAGATCAGAATGATAGGCGTCGATCACCGGCTGATCGTTCATGGCGGAGTGAATGGTGGTTGTCACCCCGGCTTCGATACCAAATTCTTTATTCAGCAGAGTCAGTAACGGCAGCAGACAATTGGTGGAACAGGAACCGTTGGAAACGATGGTCTGCTCCGGACTCAGGGTGTGATGATTGAGGCCGTAAATAATGGTGTTATCGACTTCGCTGTCCGCCGGGTTGGAGATCAGCACCTTGCTGGCGCCACCACTCAGATGGGACTCACACTCGCTGCGGGTTTTGATCTGACCGCTGCATTCCAGCACCAGATCGACATTCAGTGCGGCCCAGTCATGACGGGCACTGTCTGCTTCGTGGCGCACACAGATGCGGTCCCCATTGACCAGCAGATGGCGCTCATCCACCACTTCTACCGTGCCGGGGAAGCGCCCGTGAGTACTGTCGTAGCGCAGCATGTAACTGATGGTTTCGATGTCCGCCAGCTCATTGACCGCCACTACCTGCAGCTGTTCGCGGTAGCCATTTTCATACAGCGCGCGCAGCACACAGCGGCCAATACGGCCAAAACCATTGATGGCAACACGAACAGGCTGGGATGACTCTGGCATACACTTCTGACCACTATGCAAAAATACAAAGAACGTATTGTCCCGCAATCCAGAGCCGGATGCCACTGACGGCCAAAGCCTTATCCTATACACTCTGTTGCGCGCTATTGAATGACTATAAACCGGATTCTTCGGAGAAAGATCACCATGAACGAACAACAACAGACCAATATCGAAGCCGCTGTCTTCCGCCGCCTGCTGCAACACCTGGACGAGCACAAAGAAGTACAGAACATTGAGCTGATGATTCTGGCGGATTTCTGCCGTAACTGTCTGGCCAAATGGATGGTCACAGCCGCGGAAAAAGAAGGCGTGGAACTGGATTACGAACAGGCCCGCGAGAAAGTCTACGGCATGCCGTATTCCGAGTGGAAAGAGAAATTCCAGTTGGAAGCCACAGCGGAACAGCTTGAAGCGTTTAACGCGAAGCAAAAGTAAGAACCCGACGCGAGAAACTGAGCGCGAACCTGAGGAAGGTGCTGAGGTCATAGCTTCACACTCACTAAGCAATACCGGAGAAACAGGATGATCCGCCCACTGTTAACCAGCGCTCTGCTAATCACTCTGCCACTGATGGCAGCCAAAGCAGCTGCGTACGAAGAATACATTGAAGTAACCGGATACGGTGAAGCTGAAGCCTGGCCTGACTATCTGCAGATCAATATGCTGGTCAGTGCCATTGATGAAGATGCAGAAACCGCCAAAGCCATGGTCGATCAAAGCATGAACCAGGCATTGGCAGTAGCAGGCGGTTTTGATATCGCCGAAGAGGATATCCGTGCCGACCGCATCACCCGCCAGCCACGCTGGGAGTGGCAGAAAGACAGCCGTATTTATCGTGGTGAACAGGTCAGCCGCAATCTGATCATTACCCTGCGCGATACCGCTGACTATACCGAGCTGGCGCAGAAGCTGTTTGCGATCAAAAACCTCAGCATCAACAACACCTCGACCGGTTTCGATGACCCACAGAAACTACAGCAGCAGGCCACCAAAGCTGCACTGTTGAACGCCCGCGATAAAGCCACCTTTATGGCTGAAACGCTGGATAACAAACTCGATGGCGTGATGCACATTGTTGAACAGGGCAGTATCCGCCCGCAGCTGATGCGCATGAATGCCGTGGCCGAAGCCAAAGGCTCAGCGCCCGCCCCTATGCTGCTGCAGAAAGAAACCGTCTCTGCCTCAGTGCAGGTGCGATTTGAACTGGACGAAAAGTAACGAATGACCCAAAACACTGAAACCACTACTGAAGCCACCGCTGAAACAACCGCAGCACCAGCCATCACACCGGGGATCTACCGCCACTACAAAGGCAATGATTATCAGGTTATGGGCGTGGTGCGCCACAGTGAAACCGAAGAGTACCTGGTACTCTACAAAACCCTGTACGGCGATTACTCCAGCTGGGTGCGCCCTTACTCCATGTTTACCGATGAGGCCGATGTGGATGGCCAGCGTCAGCCTCGTTTCCGCCTGCTGGAAGCGACTGAAGCACAGCAGCCTGTGCTGCGCGTAGCGCCGGAGGACCCGCTGTGACACCGGCCATCAATGCGGCGAAGAAAGCAAAAATCGCCTTTGAGGTGCTCGAATATGACCACGACCCGGCGGCGGAATCCTATGGCGAAGAAGCTGCTCAGGTATTGGGACTGAATCCGGATCAGGTATTCAAAACCCTGTTGGTCAGCCTCAGCGGTCACAAAAGCAACCTCGCTGTCGCCGTCCTGCCGGTGTCGCACAAGCTCAGTCTGAAAGCGATTGCCAAAGCCGTTGGCGCGAAAAAGGCCGAAATGGCAGATCCGAAGCTGGCGGAAAAAACCACCGGCTACGTGGTCGGTGGCATCAGTCCACTGGGGCAAAAAAAGGCATTACCCACCGTTATTGATGCCAGTGCCGAAGGGCTGACACGGCTGCACGTCAGTGCTGGCCGCCGTGGTCTGGAAATCGCGCTGGCGCCTGCGGATCTGGCGACCCTGACCCGGGCAAGTTTCAGCAACATCATTGCCTGACGCTAAATCCGTCACAGGCTGAAGAAACAGTGTGATTCAGATATAGACGCGCCGCCGGGGGCTGTGCAGAATGCGGGATTGAAAATTGTCAGCCATATTCCTGTTAATGAAACGCTTTTCAGTTCCCTCTCTGCTGTTGTCATCCGTAGTCGCTGCCCTGCTGCTCAGTGGCTGCAGCCCTGTTCCTTATCAGCCGGTCAGTGGTGATCTCGGTGATGCCCGTAACGGCTATCTGGATGAGCAGATCGCGCCCGGCACTTATGTGATTGAAGTGCGTCAGCTCGGCCGTATGGCGTTTGTCCTCAACTATGACGAAACTATCACAGCGTTCAAACAACACTGGCATCGCCGTGCCAAAGAACTGTGTCCGGCCGGTTATCTGGGCGAACCGGAAGTCCTGCTGCCGATAGAAGCACGACTGGACCAGTTCCGCTGCAGCACAGAAGAGTGCCAGAACTACCCGATTGTTTCCGGTATCGCACATTGCCACCAGCGCTACAGTCTGTAGCGCCGGATTAATCCGGCGATTTATGACCGAAGTACCGGCATAAATCAGTTCCCTGTCTATACTGACTTATTACTGCCCGCTGTCCTGTAAACGCCGGGTATTCAGCCAGTCCAGAGGAGCCGGAATGCCTCAGTTTATCCCCCTGTATTTTGTTGCCGCTGCTGCGTACTTTGCCGCAGCCATGGGCGGACTGCAGCTGGCTATTCCTCCAGGGTTTGCGTCCGCCGTCTGGCCTGCCGCCGGTGTCGCACTGGCACTGCTGCACCTCAACAATGGCAAACGTTCCGTTTTACTCGGCATTCTGACCGGTTCCTGTCTGGCCAATCTGACGGTATCCACACACTGGTTCTCTGAATTCAGCCTGCAGTCAGCGATACCACCAATGGTCATTGGTGCTGGTGCTGCTGCACAGGCCATGGCCGGCTTTTTGATGCTGCGCCGCATTGATAAACAGTACACCGGGGAAGACATCCCCAACTCGCCAAGAGCCATCGCCTATTTTGCTCTGGTGGTTGCCCTGTTGACGCCACTGATCAACAGCTCGATCGGGACGCTTACCCTGTTTGCCGCCGGCTTTATTAACAGCAGCGCCCTGCCTTTCAGCTGGATCACCTGGTGGGTCGGTGATGCCATCGGGATATTTTTATTCGCGCCGCTGATCGTCATTCTGTTCCAGCAGGGATTGCCGCTGCGGCGCAGAATGCAGGTCGCTGTGCCCACCATTATTCTGTTCTCTCTGGTTACCTTTGCTTTCGTGGCATCTACCGCCTATTACCGCGAGAAGATGCAGAATGAGTTCGATAAAGCCGCCGAGCGCACCGGCCAGAAAATCAGTGAGACCTTTCGCCTGGCAGAAAAGAAACTGGTGTCTTACGGTGCTTTATTCAACGCCTCAGCGAATGTCAGCCGGAGTGAGTTTGAACGTTTTTCACACGTCATCCGTGGCTCGGATGCGACGCTTTACGGTATAGGCTGGACACCGGTTATTGCTCATGACGAGCGCGAATCTTTTGAGCAATCAATGCAGCGGGAATACCCGGGCTTTCGTATGACCGAACTGACCGGCAACGGCTCATTGATTCCGGCAAAAAAACAGAAAGAATACTTTCCGGTAGTCTATATCTACCCCTACGAACCCAACAAACGTGCACTTGGCCTAAACCTCGCCGCCAACGTATCGCGTCGTGATGCACTGATGCAGGCCAGAATTCTTAAACAACCGGTTGCCACTGCTCCGATTATTCTGGCGCAGGAAAAAGAGAATCAGAAAGCCACCATTCTCTATATGCCGGTGTATAAGTACGAAGAAAATGCAGAAGCCTTTATCGGTTATGCCAGTGGCGTGATCCGCATCGGCGATATGCTGAAAGATGTACTGTCTGAATTCCGCTGGAATGGTGTTTCAATCCGCATCTATGACCGCGACGCATTTGGCGACAGAGAACTGCTGTTTGATTCCGCAGAACAGATCAATCCCAGGTATGAAACCTATACCTATTTTTCTGAGTTTGGCTCGCGTAATTACGATATCGAGCTGTACGCCAATATGTATGAGCAGGGCTACAGCAAGGACTGGAGCAGCTGGGCGATTATCACCACAGGCTTTTTGCTGACCGCCCTTTTTCAGGTATTTATTCTGTTGATTACCGGTACCGTCGAGCATGTCAGCCGTCAGGTGAAACTGAAGACCCGCGAACTGCGTGATGCGATGGAAAAGGCCAACGCTGCTAACGAAGCCAAGTCGCGCTTCCTTGCCAATATGAGCCACGAGCTGCGTACCCCGATGAACGCCATTATCGGCTTTATTAATCTCTGTCTGAAAACAGAGATGAGCAGCAAGCAGCGTGACTACCTGAATAAATCCCATATGGCATCAACGACCTTACTGGCGCTGATTAATGAATCGCTGGATTACGCCAAAATTGAAGCTGGCCAGCTGGAAATAGACCGGGAAGAATTTCCACTGGTGCGTCTGCTGCGCAAAATGCATGCACTGTTTGACCTTCAGGCCCACGAAAAGCAACTGGATTTCCGCATCAGCACCGATAATAACGTGCCTGCCAGTATCATCAGCGATGAGCTGCGTCTCGAACAGATTATGCTGAACCTGCTCAGCAATGCGTTTAAATTTACGGAAAAAGGCAGTGTCAGCCTGCACCTGCAGTATCTGCCTGATTATAAACAGCTGAAAATTTCGGTAACCGATACCGGTATTGGTATCGAAGCCAATCAGATTGCCTATCTGTTTGATGCCTTCCGTCAGGCGGACAGCTCAACCAGCCGCCGCTTTGGCGGTACCGGACTGGGTTTGAGTATCAGCCGCGAACTGGCACTGCTGATGGACGGTGATATTAAAATCGAAAGTACTCCGGGCAAAGGCAGCTGTTTTACTGCCCTGATACGTGTGGTTGCCTGTGGCAACGATACGCTGGTGTGGCGTGAAGACGAAGAGAATACCGATACAGATGCCAGTCAGGGCAGTGACAGTATCTTCCCACTCAAAGGCGTGTGTTGTCTGCTGGCCGAAGACGTATTACTCAACCAGATTCTGGCGCAGGAACTGCTCAGTCAGATGGGGGCTGAAGTGGTGATTGCCAATAACGGCCTGGAAGCCGTCGATAAAATAAAGTCCGGGTTAAAAGCGGATATCGTTCTGATGGACCTGCAGATGCCGGTGATGGATGGCTTTGAAGCGACCCGTCAGATTCACGCGCTACCAGGCTGCACACAACTGCCAGTTGTGGCTATGACCGCCAATGCCATGGAATCCGATGTAAAAGCCTGTCGTGAGGCCGGCATGCAGTACCATATCGCCAAGCCGGTGGATGCCATGGATATTCTGCTGAAAATTCAGGCGGCACTCGCCAATGAATAACCGGACAATGAATAACCGGGCAATGAATAGCAGCGTATTCCGCCGCAGATGTTCAGCGCAACACAGCGCTTAGTCAGAACAGACCAAAGAAATTTCCTTCACGGCCAAAGTTATGTATCCGGTGGACCCGGATATCACCGGCCATGGTGATACGACAATGAGCCCAGCCGCTGTCTTCTTTGGTATTCAGATTCAGGAACACTTCGTAGTAGCGCTCTTCGCGGCGGGTAGACAGGGAATCAAGACTGATAACCGGTGAACCTTCCACATGGTATTCGGTGTAATTGCGGCAATGATTGATTGTGTCACCGAGATTGCGGACGCCATGACTGGCCTGGGATGGATAGCCTTCATTGGTTGAGCAGCCACTGGCGCACAGAAAAACAGCCGCCAGTCCGACGCGTCGACACTCCATGACTCCTCTCCTTGCTGTACTCAGGTACGCTTTTGCATTTAGGAAAGTGTATACCATCCTCTGCCTGAGCTGAGTAACAGCCATCATCCATGATGTGTCTTTTGTAAACAGTTGTGTGTATTGCTGTGTAACTGGCCTGAATTTACACAAAAACACCCGCCGTCAGACGGATACTTCAGTTGTTACTGAACTGACTGAAGGCACCGGTATTTTTATTGAACCCGGGGGCTGAATAACTGACGATCAGGCCGCTCATATCCACTTCACAACTGGCGTAACCGTGCTGTTTCTGGTTATCCAGATTGAGGAACACTTTGTAAACGTTCCCCTGTTCGCGGGTAGACAGCTGATCCACACTGATCACAACATCACTGATCAATACCTTTTTACTGTACTGACGACAGTGCTCAATCGCCTCACCCAGATCTCTGACATCCCCCTGCAGACCTTTATCACATCCACTGATGAAGAAGACCAGCAAGGCCGTTGCCAGTACTCTTACTGCGTGCATAACACCTCCGGCTAAAAGACAAACCTTTATCTTATTTTAGCCGGATTCTCAGTTAATGCAGTTCAGGCCGGACCTGCCAGCTTACGGGGGTCGAGCAGCTCTTCCAGTTCAGCACGGCTGAGGTCTGTTTGCTCCAGTGCAATGTCGATCACCGGGCGTTTCTCTTTGTACGCCTGTTTGGCAATGGCTGCGGCTTTCAGGTAGCCGATCACGGGATTCAGCGCGGTAACCAGAATAGGGTTGCGCCCCAGCGATTCGTTCAGATGATCCTGATTTACCGTGAAGGGCGCGATGGCTTTGTCTGCCAGCAGGCGGGAAACGTTAGCCAGCAACTGCAGGCTTTCGCACAGATTTTTCGCCACCACAGGCAACATCACATTCAGCTCGAAATTACCTGCCTGACCGGCAATGGTAATGGTGGCATCGTTGCCGATCACTTCGGCAGCCACCATGGCAGCGGATTCCGGAATCACAGGGTTAACCTTGCCCGGCATAATGGAAGAACCTGGCTGTAGTGCCTGCAGCTCGATTTCGCCCAGACCGGCTAACGGGCCTGAGTTCATCCAGCGCAGATCGTTGGCGATTTTCATCAATGATACCGCGGTGGTTTTTAACTGCCCGGATAGCGAGACGGCAATATCCTGGCTGCTCATGTGGGCGAAATAGTTCTCCGCTTTGGTCAGCTGCAGCCCGGTCATGGATGACAGTTCACGCAGAAACAGTTCCACAAACTGCGGATGCGCATTCACCCCGGTGCCGACCGCGGTACCGCCCTGTGCCAGTGACTGAATCGCCGGCTGAATCTGTTTGAGCGCGTGAATATTCTGCAGTATCTGGGTCTGCCAGCCGCTCAGGGCCTGATCCATGCGCAGTGGCATGGCATCCATCAGGTGGGTACGGCCGGTTTTCACCACGTCTTTCAGGCTCTCGCCTTTATCACCGATAACCTGCGCCAGATGTTCCAGCGCCGGCAGCAGCTCTTCCGCCAGCAACAGTGAAGCACTGAGGTGGATGGCGGACGGAATGGTATCGTTACTGCTTTGTCCGGCATTGACGTGATCGTTAGGGCTGACCGCTTTGCCACTGCGCTCAGAAGCCAGATGCGCCAGCACTTCGTTGGCGTTCATATTGGAGCTGGTGCCGGAGCCGGTCTGATAAACATCCACCGGAAAATGCTGCATAAAATCGCTATCGTCGAGCAGCTTCAGCGCGCTCTGTTCAATGGCCACACCGATATCTGACGGAACCACTTCCAGTTCCCGGTTCGCTTTGGCTGCAGCGGCTTTAATAATCAGCAGTGCACGGATAAAGGCGGGGGGCAGTGTCTGACCACTGACCGGAAAATTATTGATTGCACGCTGAGTCTGGGCGCCGTAGAGGGCATCTTCAGGTACCTGAAGTTCCCCCATGCTGTCTTTCTCTGTACGGAAATTGCTCATGCTGACCTCCTCGTCGTTGAATAACGTGCTCAGGAAGTCAGACAGAACAAAGGCAGAATGGTTTTACCGCGTTGGTAACAGTGCGTTCAACCTTCGCGGGAAATGTATTTGTAGCGGTTGAGATAGCGCTCCCACATACGGAACAGACCGAGCAGGATGGCAGCAATTATCAGATAGATCATGCCCGCCGCAGTGAATATTTCCAGCGGCGTATAGGTACGGGCAATGATGGTGCGTGCCATGCCGGTAATATCGAGCAGAGTAATGGTGGATGCCAGCGCACTGCTCTTCAGCATCAGCAGCACTTCATTACTGTAAGCCGGCAACACAATGCCGAAGGCCCGTGGCAACAGAATGCGGCGGATCTGCATAAACCGGCTCATACCCAGCGCCCGCGCTACTTCCATCTCGCCTTTCGGCACCGACTGAATGGCACCACGCACCAGCTCACCGGTATAGGCGGCGGTGTTCAGGGTAAAGGCAATGATGGCGCACCAGTAGGCTTCGCGCAGCACTGGCCAGGCGAAAGAATTTTTCACAGCGTCAAACTGTGAAGCACCGTAATAAATCAGGAATATCTGCACCAACAGCGGAGTGCCACGGAAAAAGAAAATATAAGCAAACGCCGGCCAGCGCAGATAAAGTCTGGGCGAAGAACGCATCAATGCCAGAGGCACCGCCAGCAGCAGACCGGCAACGCCAGAGATAAACACCAGTTCGAGTGTGGTCAGCGCGCCCTGCAGCAGACGCGGGAAATATTCCCAGATAACTTCCCAGTTCCAGTTCATATCAGGCCCGCTTCACTCGTTGTTCCGGTTTACTCCAGCGCTCCAGCCACAGGGTCAGCAGCGTCGCCACCAGAGTAAGCAGCAGGTACATAACTGCCGCTGCAAAATAAAAATCAAAAGGTTGCTTAGTCGTGGTAGCACCAACACCGGCCTGTCGCATCAGCTCGTTAAGGCCGACAACAGAAACCAGAGCTGTGTCTTTCAGCAGTACCTGAAACAGGTTACCAAGACCCGGCAGTGCATGACGCCAGACCTGCGGCAGAATAATACGGAAGAAAATCTGACTGCGGCGCATACCAAAGGCTTGTGCCGATTCCCACTGGCCCTGCGGAACTTCCAGCATGGCCATACGGAAAACTTCGGTAGAATAAGCACCAAAAGCAATGGCCAGCGCGCCAACACCGGCAGCAAAACCGCTGACTTCGATGTATTCGTCGTAGCCAAACAGTCCGAACAGCCACATCAGCAGCTGCGAACCTCCAAAATAAATGGTTAACACCAGCAGCAGTTCCGGCAAACCGCGGACTAATGTGGTGTAAGTCGTCGCCAGCGTACGCAACACCGCCGACGAAGACAGTCGTGCACTGGCACCCAACAGGCCAATAACCAGCCCCACCGCCAGACTCGCCAGAGCGAGCTTAACGGTAATCCAGGTGCCGCTGAGCAGCAGATGACCAAAACCCTGAAGATCCATCAAGAAATGATTCCTTCTGTTACCTTGTCAGTCATTCTGACCACCTGCCTGCTGCTTCTCACGGATAAAACTTAGCAATTAATAGATATCGAACGGGAAATACTTAGCGTTAATTTCCTTGTAGGTGCCGTTGGCAACAATCGCATCCAGAGCTTTATTCAGTTTCTCTTTCAGTTTGTCGCCCTTACGGATGGCAATACCGATTTCGTCATCGATATCCAGGTCTTCGCCTTTGAATTCAAACTTGGCACCGTCCTCAGTCTGCAGCCAGTCGTATGCAGGGAATTTGTCGGACAGAATGCCATCAATACGACCTGCAGCCAGATCCAGATAGGCGTTATCCTGAGTGTCGTACAGTTTAACGTCGACCACATCACCGTAGTTATCTTCCAGTGTCTGACCAGCAATGGTTGAACGCTGTGCGCCCAGCACCAGACCTTTCAGACCCGCTTTGCTGGTATCCATGGTTTTACCGGCAGGGCCAACAAATGCCAGCACGTTGGAGTAGTACTTATTGGAAAAGTCGACGACTTTCAGACGGTCTTCGGTAATCGACATAGAGGCGATGATGGCATCGTATTTACGCGCCAGCAGAGCCGGAATAATACCGTCCCAGTCCTGGGCAACAATTTCACAGTCTGCTTTCATTTCTGCGCACAGGGCTTTGGCGATATCCACGTCAAAACCAATCAGTTCACCACTGGAGCTGACCATATTGAACGGCGCATAAGCACCTTCTGTCGCAATACGGATTTTATCACCGGCCAGAGCAAACGGTGCCGTTGCACAGCTTACTGCCACGCACAGAGTTGCAATCAGTTTACGCATAATATTCCCTCAGATTGTCGTTGGATTTTTCTTACGTTTTTTAAAAGGGCTGCTGTTGATTTACTTCGTATGGCTGGCCATAAAATCACGCACCCTGGGTGAATCCGGATCACCGAATACCTTTTCCGGTGTCCCCTGCTCTTCTACCTGTCCCTGATGCAGAAATACCACGCTGTCGGATACATCCCGGGCAAAGCGCATTTCGTGGGTAACGATCAGCATGGTACGGCCTTCATGCGCCAGATCGCGCATAACCGCCAGCACTTCGTTGACCAGCTCGGGGTCAAGCGCTGATGTAGGTTCATCAAATAACAGAACGTTCGGGTCCATGGCCAGCGTACGGGCAATCGCCACACGCTGCTGCTGACCACCGGACAGATGTGCCGGATAGGCGCCTTCTTTATCCGCCAGGCCGACTTTTTTCAGCAGTTCCCGGGCTTTGTCCACCGCCACTTCCTTAGGAATACCAAGTACGTGCACCGGCGCTTCGATAAGGTTCTGCAGAATGGTTTTGTGTGGCCACAGATTAAACTGCTGAAATACAAATCCCAGACGTGAACGCAGACGTTCCAGCTGGCGTTTATCCGCCGCCTGCAGCTCGCCTTCTTTGTTCACTTTCAGCTTCATTGGCTCATTAGCAATGATGATTTCACCCTTGCTCGGCCGTTCCAGCAGATTGATACAACGCAGCAGCGTACTTTTGCCTGAGCCACTGGAGCCCAGAATCGAGATCACTTCACCCCGTGCGGCGCTGAGATTAACACCCTTCAGAACTTCCAGGTTGCCGAAGGATTTGTGAATATTTATCAGCTCCAGGGCCGTATCTTTATTGTTCATTGCCGCTACGTTTTGAATAGATGAATGCAGAATTCTGACAGGCGCCTATCTTCGTCAGACTGGCTCTGGTGTCAAGCACAGAGCTCAAGTTCATGGCTGTTGGTGCCAGTTATGTCCACCACAGAGACAGCGCCATCCGTTTGCTTAGCATTTTTCACACCATGATACCCAATAGCATGAATACCTGCACAGGCACAGGCTATTACTGTTTCTGAGGTACGTAATGTCAGCCTTCAGGGCGGCAAAAACACTGACTGCACAGTATTTGTGCAATCAGGAAACGAAGCTTTATTCGGACTTTTCTGGTCAGAAAGCACACAGCTCAGACATCAATCATTGCCTGCTGCCAGGCGTTTAAGGAAAGAATGGTAAATATCAGCACTGGCGGCGGAGACTTCCAGCATTGGCATATGACCAACACCGTCAAATATATGCACTTCGAGCTGCGGTAAATGCTGTTGCCACACCTGCACACCACTGACATGCAGCAGCTGATCTTCACTGCCCCACCACAGCATGGCAGGTGCGGTCAGCGCAGGAAACTGATCATCAAGAAAATCCACGCCATAAAACTGATCAAAAATAACCTCCAGCTGAGAACGCCGGCGAATATAGTCTTCGCCAATGGCATTCAGCACGATATCAGGCAAAAACGGCGGATATTCCATGGTCATGGCGTAAAAATCGCTGAACCCCTGCTGATCGTAAATAAAGAACGGGTTGTGACCAGCGTTCACCATGTTTTCCATAACGCTGTTCTGCGGATAGCTTTCAATACCTGCAGGATCAACCATAGTAGCGGACAGCGTCTGTTGCGGATAACGGATGGCGAACATGGCCGTCAGAAAGCCGCCCATGGAGTTGCCGATAATATGTGCCTGAGCGACATTTAACGTCTGCAGTAAGCGGCTTAAGCGTTCCGCCTGAGCTGGCATGGTGTAATCCCAGTCAGCAGCAAAGCCAGTGTCACCATGCCCTGCCATATCGGGAATAATCACTTCGTAATCGTCGGTAAAATGTTTGGCAAAACGTGGCCAGACATCTTTATCGGCGCTGTAGCCGTGCAGCATAACGATAGCAGGCTTACCCGGGTTTTCGTGATGATAGACCACCAGTGCATCGGGTCCGGGCACCGGATTTTCACCGTTAAGCCTTATGGTCTTCTGCTCAAGTCCGTAGAAGGATGCTTCCAGATCTGTGGCGTTTTTATACAGCCAGTGGCCAAGTGGCGAATATTGGCCACGGGCAACCCCCAGCAGAAAAGTGAATACCATCAGGAGTAAAATCAGTAGTATTTTTTTCATAATTTCCTGTTCTTATTTTTAATTATTATTTTTTAACTTATGCCACTCAGAAAAGCATCATTCAGTAAAACGAGTGGTCTTTTTCCCGGAAGTTTTTTGTCCAGCGCCGGAAGGTAAAACTGAATCCCGGAAACATCGCAATCACTTTGCCGCTTTTGCTCTTATACCAGCTGTTACAGCCACCGCGTTGCCACACGGTTTTCGCCATTTCATGATGAATATGACGGGTATAGCTGGCCTCAGCCTCCGACTTTACTTCAATCGCTTTATGACCACTGAGGATCACTTCACGCACAGCACGCATGATGTAACTCATCTGCGCTTCGATAATAAAAATAGCCGAAGTATGGCCAATACCGGTATTCGGTCCGGTCACGATAAACAGATTGGGAAAACCGGGAATACAGGTACCCATATAAGCACGGGGAAAGTCATGCCAGACATCCGCCAGCCGGGTATTATTCAGACCGATTACGGGATAGGAAATAACGCCATCGGTAGCGTCATAACCTGTGGAATAAATGATCAGATCCAGATCCAGCTGATCACCGTGTGTGGTTGTAATACCGCGCTCAGTGATTTCACCGATGCCATCGGTTTTATCATGCAAGGTCACGTTATCGCGACAGTAAGCCGGGTATAAGGTATTGGACAGAATGACCCGTTTGCAGCCTATGGTGAAATCCGGTGTCACCTTTTTCTGCAGCTGAGGGTCGGCTATTTGCCGGCGGATGTGTTTGCGCGCCTTACGCCCGGCGAGCAATTCCAGCATAAAATCCGAATATTTCAGACCCACCACCCGGGTTTCCAGCGCCCAGTAAATCACTTCACGCAGCAGTCGATAAATACGTTTATGGCGCAGTAATTTCCGCTGCCAGGGTTTAAAGACATAATCCGGGCGCGGTATGACCCAATGTGGGGTACGCTGAAAAACATGCAGATGCCCGACATCTTTGGCTATCGCCGGTATCACCTGAGCGGCACTGGCACCGCTGCCAATAATGGCGACGCGTTTGCCCCGGTAGTCGTAGTTCTGATCCCAGCTATTGGTATGGAAAGATTTGCCTTTAAAGCTGTCACGACCTTTAAAATCCGGAATCACCGGTGTGCTCAGTGGACCGGATGCGTTAATCACAAACTGCGCCTGCAGGACTTTGCCGCCGTCCAGTTCTACCCGCCACTGTTGCGCTGTACTGTCCCAGGCAATACGGCTGACGTTGGCTGCTGTGCGCGTTTTTGCGCGCAGACCATGCTTATCAATCACATAATTGGTGTATTCACGCAGCTCATCCTGCTCTGCGAACATCTGCGACCAGTCGTACGGTTCCGATTCAATCGAATACAGTGGCGACTGCACGTCCACGGCGGCACCTGGATAGGTATTCTGTGCCCAGGTGCCTCCCATAAATTCACGGCGTTCGAGTATCAGGAAATCATCAATACCCTGCTTGTGCAGATTAATCGCAGCGCACTGACCACCAAAGCCACTGCCAATGATGATAACTCGGTATACAGACATACGGGGCCCCCACCAGACATGGTTATGCCGGGCTTAATTCTTAGTTGTTATTAGATTTGAAGACAAGCGTCATCACTTTACTTCTGACGACAGCTGTCGTCAAATAGCCCAATGAGTCCATTTCAGACAAAACCATCCCCTGTGACTGACCTGTCGGCCCCGTCTGGTGTCGACAGCAACCAGCTCACGACAGACCGCTCCGATACAGGCCAACCCGATACCGGCCGTCCCGATACAGGCCGTCCCTATGCAGGCCAAAGCCGCGAACAGCGCAGTGCGCAACGCCAGCAACAGTTTCTGGCGGCCGGACTGGAAGTCTTCGGTACAGATGGCTTCCGCCATACCACAGTAAAAAGTCTGTGCCGCACAGCACAGCTGACAGACCGCTATTTTTATCAGGAATTCGGAAGTCTCGAAGGCCTGTTACAGGCCGTGTACTGCCAGCAGATGGAGCGCATTTATCGTCTGCTGGAAGAGGAATTCCAGCGCTGTGTCGCCACTGACAATCTGGCCCAGCTGGTGCGTAACTCGCTCCAACTATTTTTTACTGAACTGGAAGATCCCAGAGTAGCGCGGGTCTGTATGCTGGAGCTGGAGGGCGTAAGTGCAGACACCGATGCGCTTTATCTGAGTTATATTCAACGCTTTGCCCGACAACTGACTGACGTATTACAAACGCTGCGTCAGGCAAAAGATGCCGACTGGCAAATCAGTGAAGAAGAGGCTGAATTATTGGGAACCGGACTGGTGGGGGCCATGCGCCAGATAACCACCAGCTGGCTGCTGAGCAATTACGCCTACAGCCGCGATCTGATGGTCAGCAGCGGTGAGCGTATTATTCTGGGGCTGATGTCGCAGCTCAACTGATCATTCTGAGCGCCTGCTGACGGCGCCCAGATGACCTGAGCGGTGTGCACAACCTGCCTCAGGAAGAGACAGGCGATGGTGCAGGATTGTTTTGCGCAGGCGCCGCAGCATTCGCATTACCCGCCATCATTCCGGCCGGCATGCTGTCGAGATGCAGCGTACGGGTCGGGAAGGCACAGTCAGCACCATGTTCATGGATAATATTCAGTACCTTCAGCAGCACGTCCTGTTTAATCTCGTGATAGCGTACCCACTGAGTGGTTTTGGTGAAGGTGTAAATAAAGAAGTCCAGGCTGGACGCACCAAACGCATTAAAGTTCACAATCAGCGTCTGATTAGTATCAATCTCTTCATGATTCAGCAGCATGGTTTTTACGTCTGCCATAATGCCATCCATCGCCCGGGAATCCTGATAACGGATACCTATGGTTTCGTAAATACGGCGGTTCAGCATACGTGAAGGGTTTTCCACGGTGATCGTCGTAAATACCGCATTCGGCACATACAGCGGACGCATATCAAAGGTGCGGATACGGGTGACACGGAAACCAATATGCTCGACTGTGCCTTCGATACTGCGGTCCGGCGACCGGACCCAGTCACCGACACGGAACGGGCGGTCGAGATAAACGATCAGTGAACCAAAGAAGTTCGCCAGCAGATCCTTTGCTGCCATACCGACAATCAGACCACCGACACCACCAAAGGCCAGAATCCCTGACAGGGAAATGCCGAGCATCTGGAACACCGGCAGGATAATCAGAACCGTTACCGTCAGCTTGGCAATTTTGCCCACCATCTGCACGGTAGTCGGATCACTGCCGCGGTGCAGCTGTTGTTTTTCGACACGGTTAATTAACCGCCATAACGCCCAGGCCACCAGAATCACCAACGCAAGCTGGCGCACCACAGGAATACTGGTAACAATTTCAGACGAATAATGACGCGCAGTAATATCGGCAATCCAGGTGCCACCGATGACCACGATAATCCAGTTCACCGGAATGGCGACGGATTCGACCAGCACGTTATCCCAGTGATTTCTTGTACCGCTGACCAGACGAAGCAGCGACTTGCGCACCAGACGCCAGACCAGACCGGCAATCAGGGTAATAACTAAAGCAATTGATACATCCCAGAACCAGTCATAGTTCTGGGAGATTAAATCATTCCACCATTCCACGGGGCTTTCTCCACAACTTAACTAACCGCGATACGCTGACGCACGGCCTCAAACAAACAAATACCAGTGGCCACCGACACATTCACTGAACTGACTTCGCCTGCCATGGGAATATTGGCAAGATAATCACAGTGCTCGCGGGTAAGACGACGCATACCCGGGCCTTCCGCGCCCATGACAATTGCCATAGGCCCTGTTAAGTCATGCTGATAGATGGTTTGTTCCGCTTCACCCGCGGTTCCGACAATCCAGATACCGCGTTCCTGCAGATCTTTCATGGTGCGGGCCAGGTTGGTGACCTGAATATAAGGCACAGCTTCCGCCGCGCCACAGGCCACTTTGGCAGCGGTTGCGTTTAACGGTGCAGATTTATCTTTGGGAGCAATAACTACATGGGCACCGGCGGCATCCGCTGTACGCAGACAGGCGCCAAGGTTATGCGGGTCGGTGACACCATCCAGAATTAACACCAGTGGTGTGCCGGAGATGGCATCGAGAATATCCGGTAAATGCTTTTCCGATTTATTCTGCACCGGCTTACGCCAGGCAATAATGCCCTGATGATTGCCTTCGTCGGCTTTCTGGTTGAGCAGGCCTTTATCAACTTCACTGATCATCAGGCCCTGCTCTTCGGCCAGAGACAGCACAGTTTGCATACGCTTATCAGCGCGCCCCTTCTGTACCCAGATTTCGATCACCTGATCAGGGCTGCGCTGCAGTAAAGTGGTTACGGCATGCAGGCCGTAAACAGCTTCAGATTTCATTTATATTCCTATTAACTTTTGGCGGCAGGTTTCTTGCCGCCTTTTTTAGCACTTTTCTTTTTTACCGCTTTGGTTTTTGACGGCTTCTTTTTCGCATCGCCTTTTTTACCTGCGGTTTTTTTCGCGTTCAGTTTCTGACGCTTGCTCGGTTTCTTTTTACCCGCGCCGGATTTTTTAGCGTCAGTACCAGCATCACTTTCTGCAGCCGGTTTACGACGACCAGGCTGCAGTGCAACCTCTTCGGTTTTACCCGCGGCTGAGCGCTCACGACGACGTGGCGCGCGGGCTGGGGTTGGCATATCCACGGCGGTGCGGTTTTTATTGACTGGCGCAGTGGCCAGTTCAAAATCCACTTTGCGTTCATCAAGATCAACACCGGTTACCCGCACCCAGAGCTTGTCGCCAAGGCGGAAACTGCGGCGGGTACGCTCACCGATCAGACGATGCTTAACCGAATCAAAATGATAATAATCGTTGGCCAGGTGGGATACGTGAATCAGACCTTCCACATACACGTCGGTCAGTTCTACGAATAAACCAAAACCGGTGACGGCACTGATCACACCTTCAAATTCTTCGCCGATGCGATCAGAAATGTATTCACACTTGAGGAAATCCACCACATCACGGGTAGCGTCATCTGCGCGGCGTTCAGTCATAGAACACTGTTCGCCCATCTGCACGATGGCGTTCATGTCGTACGGATAAATCGTTTTCAGTGCCAGAGGTTTCGCGCCATCTGCGCGCAGAACGTGCTTACACTCACGCTCACTGCGGATCACGCTGCGGATACCACGATGCACCAGCAGGTCGGTATAACGGCGGATAGGCGAGGTAAAGTGCGTATAGGCTTTGTATGCCAGACCAAAGTGGCCTTCATTTTCCGGCTGATAAACCGCCTGACTGAGTGAGCGCAGCAGTACGGTCTGAATCAGATGGGAATCCGGGCGCTTCTCAACCTGAGCCAGCAGCGCCTGATAATCTTTCGGTGACGGATCTTTACCGTTGGCCAGTGAAAGTCCCATTTCGCCGAGGAAAGCGTGCAGGTTTTCCAGCTTCTCGGAGGTCGGGCCATTATGCACACGGTAAAGCGCCGGCACTTTGTAACGGTCGAGGAAATCTGCAGCACAGACGTTAGCGGCCAGCATGCACTCTTCGATCAGCATGTGCGCATCGTTGCGCTGTACCGGAACAATTTCCTGAATTTTGCGCTGCGAATCGAACACGATACGGGTTTCCACCGAATCGAAATCCATGGCGCCACGGTCTTCGCGTTTGCTGCGCAGCAGCTTAAACAGTGAATACAGATTTTCGACGTGGGGCACCACATCGGAATAATGTTCGCGCCAGGTATCGCCCTGTTCAGTACGCGGCTGCTCCAGCATCTGCCAGACTTTGTTGTACGTCAGACGGGCGTGGGAATGAATCAGACCTTCCATAAATTTATAACCGGAAATATTACCGGCTTTGGAGATGGTCATCTCGCACACCATCACCAGACGGTCGACCTGAGGATTCAGCGAGCACAGCCCGTTGGATAATTTTTCCGGCAGCATAGGAACCACGAACTCAGGGAAATACACTGAGTTACCGCGCTGACGGGCTTCTTTATCCAGTGCAGAATTAACCTGCACATAATGCGATACATCGGCGATGGCTACCCACAGGCGCCAGCCTCCGGTATTGCGGTTTTTCTCACAGTAAACAGCATCATCAAAATCGCGGGCGTCTTCACCATCAATGGTGACGAACGGCAGATGGCGCAGATCGATGCGGTTCTTTTTGTCTTTCTCTTTGACTTCATCCGGCAGCTTTTTCGCTTCAACGCCGACTTCGTCCGGCCATTCAAACGGAATATTATGACTGCGGATGGCCACGTCGATTTCCATACCCGGCGCCAGATGTTCGCCCAGTACTTCGATCACTTCGCCCATCGGCAGGCCACCGGTTTGCGGCTGGCGGGTAATATGCACCACCACGAACTGGCCATGCTGAGCGTTATTACGGCCCTCCGGCGGAATCAGAATTTCTTTGGAAACGCGTTTATTGTCCGGCTGCACCAGACCAATCACACCTTTACCACCGCCTTCATGACCACCGCCCTGCTCGAAATAGCGGCCAACGATCTGTGTGGTGTTACGTTCCAGTACTTCAACGATTTTGCCTTCCGGGCGACCACGACGATCAAGCCCCAGAATCTGTACCGCGACACGGTCGCCGTGGAACACTTTGCTCATCTGACGGTTGGACAGGTGCACATCATCGGCACCATCACGCAGCACAAAACCGAAACCATCCCGGTGTCCCATCACCACACCCGTCACCAGATCAACTTTACTCATCGGTGCAAACTGGTTACGGCGGTTACTGATCAGCTGACCATCGCGGGACATGGCAATCAGACGGCGACGCAGCGCCTCAACCCGGTCCTCGTCGGTTTCGCCCAGACGCTCACAGACCTCGCTGTGGGTTGCCGGATGGCCGATTTCCTCCAGCAGGTTCAGCAGCGCTTCGCGGCTGGCGACCGGATTGTCGTATTTTTCGGCTTCTTCAGCGGCTTTAGGATCGTGAAAAGCGGGTTTTGGTGTCTGATTGCTGGAATCCGTCAATGTGCGGCTCCTGTTCCATGCTTAAAAATTTAGTGATTGGCCCAATGATAACAGGCTATTTCAGTTCTTTGATGCTTATGGTGGCGGCTTCCCGGCTTTTGCCGGCCGTCTGTAGCTTCTGCAGGTAGTCTGCCCACAGGCTTTCCTGATTCAGCGCCAGGTGATGCAGATAGTTCCAGTCATACAACCCGGAATCGTGGCCATCATCAAACACCAGTTTCAGGGCATAGTTACCTGCCGGCTCAATGCGCAGCAGGGTCACGTCTTTTTTGCCGTACTGGAGTACCTCATTACCGACACCATGCCCGCGAACTTCCGCAGAAGGCGAATACACCCGCAGAAATTCATAAGGTAAATCATACACTTGCGCGCCATAACCCAATTCGAGTGTGCGACTTTTGCTTTTAACTTTGATGGATGTCGGTATCACCGGCTAACAACCTTTATGCCCTTTAAGGCATTTCCTGAACTGCTGACTACACTTAAAGCATTCACCATACAGGCTGCAGGCTCTTACTTTAAGCCGATGCCGTATGGGTTTTAAGCACTAGTCTACTATCGCGAGCATTGAGCTGCCTATGAATTCGTTACGCAAAATCAAGATAAAAACAAGACTATGGCTGATTCTCGCTGCAACAGTCCTGTGCATCCTGCTGGTTGAGCTGCAGGCCATGCAACACCTTCACAACAGCATGACAGAAAGCCGCGAAATCGCAGTACGTCAGCAAACAGATAATACCTACAGCCTGATTCAGCATTATTACGATCTGTCGCTGGCCGGCATGCCGGAAGCAGAAGCCCGTGAGGCGGCAAAAAATGCCATCCGCAAACTGCGCTACAACAAGGTTGAATATTTCTGGGTAAATGACGCCCAGCCGGTAATGATAGTGCACGGTGCCAAACCGGAACTGGAAGGCAAGAACGTGGGTGATATTCAGGACCCGAATGGCAGCTACCTGTTCCGCGAAATAGTCAAAACCGCAAAAGCCGCCGCCGATGGTGGTTTCGTGAGTTACATGTGGCCAAAAGCCGGCAAAGATACACCACAGCCGAAAATCAGCTTTGTTAAGGAGTTTCAACCCTGGGGCTGGATCGTCGGCACCGGTGTTTACACGGATGATATCTCGGTGGCTTTCTGGGCGGATGTCACCAGCATGTTGGCGGTCAGCGTGATCTTTATCGTACTGCTGATCGTTGGTCTGATGCTGCTTATGAACAGCATCGGTACCCCGCTGCGTAACGTGAATAATGCCATGCACGAAATTTCACGCGGCGAAGGCGATCTGACCAAACGCTTACCGATTCGTGGTGACGATGAAATTACCTCCATTGCCCGCTCATTCAACACCTTTATCAGTCAGATTCAGGAGCTGGTGAAGGAGAGCAAACGCGCCTCTGATACCCTGGCGCAGTTAAGTGATGAAATTACCTCGGTGAGTTCAGAAACCCGTCGCCTGACCGATGACCAGTTACAGCAGACCGACCAGGCCGCCACCGGCTCTAATGAAATGAGCCAGACCATTCACGAAGTCGCAGGCAACGCCGAACGCGCAGCGTCTGCGGCCACCGACGTCGCAGAAAATGCCGGTCGGGGTAAAACCACAATGGAAACCACGCGCCAAAGCATCAGTGACCTTGCCCGGGATATTCAGGAATCGAGCAATGTGATTAAAACCCTGCGCGCCGAGACCGACTCTATCGGTTCTGTGCTGGATGTTATCCGAGGTATTGCCGAACAAACCAACCTGCTGGCACTGAACGCCGCCATTGAAGCCGCCCGCGCCGGGGAACAGGGCCGCGGCTTCGCCGTGGTAGCCGACGAAGTCCGCACCCTGGCATCACGCACGCAGGAATCCACAGAAGAAATCAATAAAATGATTACCCGCCTGCAGGAACAGGCAGCAACAGCGGTAGGCTCGATGGAGCAGAATGCGAAAAATTCGGAAAACACAGCGGAACGTGCGCAACAGGCACTGGAAGCCATTTCGTCCATTACCGCCGCGGTGAATACCATCACTGAAATGAACCTGAGTATCGCCAGCGCAGTGGAAGAACAAAGCGCTGCGGCCAATGAAATTACCGGCAACGTGGTGCGTATTGCTGAATCATCCGGTTTTATTGCCGACAACATGCGTCAGACGGAATCGTCCAGCCATAAACTGGCCGACAGCAGTGCGACCATGGTGAAGCTGATTCAGCGTTTTAAGGTTGAATAACTCAGAAAATTGAATAGCTCAGAAAATTGAATAGCTCAGAAAATTAAATAACCCGGACAATCATTTTTAAAATTTCCGGCAATAAAAAAGCAGTGCCTGAGCACTGCTTTTTTATTTGCGTTCAGACATCAGAGAATAAACTGACTCAGATCTTCATCACGCGCCAGACCGCCTAACTGAGCTTCCACGTAGGCCGCATCAATTTTAACCGGTTCAGACATATCCGTAGCGTCAAATGACACCTGCTCCAGCAGACGTTCCATAATGGTATGCAGACGACGGGCACCGATATTTTCTGTGGATTCATTCACTTCAAACGCAATCTGCGCCAGACGCTCAATGGCGTCATCAGTGAAATCAATATCCAGACCTTCGGTCTTCATCAGAGCTTTATACTGTTGCGTCAGTGACGCATTCGGCTCAGTCAGAATACGCTGGAAATCTTCCGGCGTCAGAGCGTCCAGTTCCACGCGGATCGGCAGACGACCCTGCAGTTCCGGAATCAGATCCGATGGCTTGGCCAGATGGAAAGCGCCGGATGCGATAAACAGAATATGGTCAGTTTTTACCATGCCGTGCTTGGTACTGACGGTGCTGCCTTCGATTAATGGCAGCAGATCGCGCTGCACACCTTCACGGGACACGTCGCCGCCACTGCCGGAGTCATGACGCTTGGCCACTTTATCGATCTCGTCGATAAACACGATGCCATTCTGTTCCACCAGTTCCAGAGCACGACCTTTCAGCTCTTCCATGTTGACCATGTTGCCGGCTTCTTCGTCTTTCAGCTGCTTCAGCGCGTCTTTGATTTTCATCTTGCGCTTGGTTTTCTTGTCGCCGCCCATGCTGGAGAACATGTTCTGCAGCTGGCTGGTCATTTCTTCCATGCCAGGAGGTGCCATGATTTCCACGCCGGCAGTCACCTGGGCCATGTCGATTTCAATTTCTTTATCGTCGAGCTGACCTTCGCGCAGCTTTTTGCGGAAGACCTGACGGGTTGCGCTGTCTTCTTTTGGCGGCTCTTCCGTGGTGTCCCAGCTGTTGGACTTGCGCGCCGGTGGCAGCAGCACGTCCAGTACGCGCTCCTCTGCAGCGACTTCCGCACGGGAAGCAACACGGGCCATTTCCTGTTCGCGCAGCAGTTTGATGCCGGTTTCAGTCAGATCACGGATAATGGATTCAACGTCCTTACCCACATAGCCAACTTCGGTAAACTTGGTAGCTTCCACTTTAATAAACGGCGCGTTGGCGAGCTTGGCCAGACGGCGCGCAATTTCGGTTTTACCCACACCGGTCGGGCCGATCATCAGAATATTCTTCGGCGTCACTTCGTCGCGCAGTTCCGGCTGTAACTGCATACGACGCCAGCGGTTGCGCAGGGCAATGGCCACCGCACGCTTGGCGTTGTTCTGGCCAATAATATGGCGGTCGAGTTCGTGAACGATTTCACGCGGGGTCATCTGGCTCATGCATTTTCCTCCGCCACAGAGTCTGCTGTCAGTGTTTCGATGGTGAGATTACTGTTGGTAAAGACACAGATATCGGCAGCGATGTTCAGACTTTTTTCAACAATTTCACGGGCGCTCAGCTCAGTGTTATCCAGCAGCGCACGGGCAGATGCCAGCGCATAGTTGCCACCGGAGCCGACACCAATCAGATCATTCTCCGGCTGCAGCACATCGCCATTACCGGTAATCACCAGTGATGCCGTGTGATCGGCTACCGCCAGAATGGCCTCCAGCTTGCGCAGTGCACGGTCAGAACGCCATTCTTTGGCCAGTTCCACCGCGGCACGGGTCAGCTGGCCATGATGCTTCTGCAGCTGAGCTTCAAATTTTTCAAACAGAGTGAAGGCATCTGCTGTGCCTCCGGCAAACCCCGCCAGCACGTTACCGTTGTACAGGCGGCGGACTTTACGGGCATTACCCTTCATTACGGTATTGCCCAGAGAAACCTGACCGTCGCCTCCGATTACTACTTCATTGCCCCGGCGAACGGATACTATCGTTGTCATGACATGTTTCCTGATGGTTGGACATGAACATTGGGATATGGGGGCTTGCGCAGTGATATCAAGGCATACCAATGCGGCAATTGTTGCTGGTTGCTTTACACCCCCAAGCCCGCGATACTCGCGCGTTTTAAGTCCGCACAAACGATTGAGGCTTTATGAAGATCAGCAAAGATACTGTGGTGCAGATGCACTACACCCTGAGCGACAGCGATGGTCATCAGATTGAATCCACCCGTGATGGCGATGCCGTGGCGTATCTGCAGGGTCATGGCAATATGATTCCGGGCTTTGAGAAAGCGGTTGATGGCCATGAAGCCGGTGAGAGCTTCAGCTTTGAACTGGCGCCGGAAGACGCCTATGGCCCGGCGCGCGAGCCACAGATTGCCCGGGTACCGGTCAAGCATCTGCAGGGCAGCAAAAAATGGCGTAAAGGCATGGTTGCCTGGGTGCAGACAGAACACGGCACACGTCAGGTTACCGTGGAAAAGGTCGGCAAATTTATGGCCGATGTGGATACCAACCACCCGCTGGCCGGCAAAACCCTGAAGTTTGATGTTGAGATCGTCTCTGTGCGCGTGGCGATGCCGGAAGAAATCAGCCATGGCCATGCCCATGGACCGGGCGGCCATCACCATCACTGATGGTAACGGCAGAATAATCATTCTGTCATGAACCCTGCGCATACTGACGGGTCATACCTGTGACGCAGCCGGGATGCGGCATTAGCACCGCATCCCGATCAATATTTTACGGTAGTAATCTGTAGTAATTTGCAGGTACCTTGGCTATCCTCGGTACACGTTATCCAGTGCCTGAACAGCGGATTACCGGTGTTTACGGGCTGACCTCTTCTAAGGAGATGAAGATGAAATTTCATGCTGCACTCGCCGTCGCCGCCACCACCCTGCTGGCTGCCTGTTCCTCCAACCAACCAGTACCGGCTCCGGTAGCTGACTGTGTATTTGCCGACGGTTCCGGCGAACCTGCTCCGGAATGGGTGTGCGGTACAGAGCCAGCCATGGATCTGACAGCCGTTGGTTATGCCGATAAATCCGGTGCCGGCCCGAACTTTATGAAGCAGATGGCTGCTACGGCGGCCCGCGTTGAGCTGGCGCAGACCATGCGTCTGGACGTTCAGAATATGATCAAGCAGTACGCTGAAACCACAGGTGCCGCTGACTCAGAAACCGTTGATATGGTGAATACTTCTGTTACCAAACAGCTGACCAAAGAAACTCTGGTTGGCTCCAAAATCATTCACCAGCGCCCAACGCCAACTGGCGGCATGGTGGTGATGGTTGGTCTGGATGCAGACTCCATTACTCAGGTAACTGAACAGGCCCTGAAAACATCAATGAACAATGATCGTGCCCTGTGGCAGAAATTCCAGGCCGATAAATCATTTGATGAAATGGCCAGCGATATTGCCAATATGGACCGTTAATCAGCAGATGTTTAAAAGAGCCGGCTTACGCCGGCTTTTTTGTTCCTGCCCGCGGAGAGTTACCTTATGAAATACCTGCTGATAAGTGCGCTGCTGTTAAGTACTCAGGCCAGCGCCTCAGATCAGAGTGAATACCAGCAATGGCTGCAGCAGACACGCAGCGACTTTCAGTCCTACCTGGATGAAAACGACAAAGCTTTTATCAGTTTTCTGCAACAGAAGTGGAAAACTGTCGATGTCAGCCCGGCGGAACAGCGCGACCCCAAACCTAAACCGGAACAGCCGCCTCAAGCGCCAAAACCAGCGCCAAAACCTGCCCCCCAACCTGAACCGCAAACCAAACCACCCGTCAGCCAGCCTGAAACCCCGGTAGTTAAAATTCCGGACGAGGTTAAACCAAAACCAGTAACGCCACCGGTAGCCGACGAGCGCCCGCAGGTTAAGCCAAAGCCACCGGTTGTCAGCAAACCGCAGGGGCCGGTGGTGAATTTTGATTTTTATGGTTACGCCCTGTCTGTGCCTTACGACCGCAAAATGAAAGTCGGTTTTAATTCACGGCCGGACAGCAAAGCCATTGCCGCCTACTGGCAAAAAATCGCCTCAGCTCCGCACCAGCAGACGGTGGATTATCTGAAGCGCACCGCCGCCGAACTGCAGTTGAATGACTGGGGTACGGCGCAGCTGTTCGGCGCTTTTGCCGCCAATCTGCAGCGTGGTGAAGCCAGCCGCTCGCTGATGACCTGGTTCCTGCTGGTGAAAGCCGGTTACGACGCCCGGGTGGCTTATAACAGCCGCATTTTTCTGTTGCTGACCTCAGACCAGCAGATCTTCGGCGTTACCTTCTTCCGCCTCGACAACAAACGCTATTACGCTGTGCAGCTTAATGGCCAGCAACTCAAACCTGGCAAGGTTTATACCTACGAAGGCCAGCATGAGAGTGGCGCACGGCCACTGGATTTCAGCGATCCGGTGCGTTTTGCCGCGAAAGGCAAAGAAGAAGACCGCGAATTACAGTTCAGCTATCAGGGCAAGCGGTACGATATTAACGTTGCTTACCCGTCGCGTTACGTCGATTACTTCAGCAGTTATCCACAGCTGTCATTGCCGAACTATTTCAAAGCCGGGCTGCCGCCAGTCACAGCACAAAGCCTGCTGCAGCAGCTTAAACCTGTAGTACAGGGGCAAAGTGAAACCGAAGCGGTTAACCGCCTGCTGCGCTTCGTACAGACGGCGTTTGGTTATGAAACCGATGAAGACCAGTTCCATGAAGAGAATTACCTCTTCCCGCTGGAAACCCTGCATTACCGCAATTCCGACTGTGAAGACCGCGCAGCGCTGTTTGCCTGGCTGACCGAATCCCTGCTCGGACTGGATGTCGTCATCCTCAGTTATCCTGGCCATGTAGCGACTGCAGTGGCTTTCCACGGCAAGGTTCAGGGTGATACCTGGCAGTTTGGCGGTAAATCCTATGTGGTTGCCGATCCGACCTATATTAACGCCGATATCGGTATGACGATTCCGCGTTATGCGGGTGTTACGCCGCAGATCGAAGCCTTCTGATTGCGGCACTGTTACTCTCTGCGGCCAGCGTTGTTCTGGCCGCAGAGTTTTTAACAGCTGAGCCGCGGCCATTCTCTGCCTCCAAGCCCAGCCTCCTTCTCTTTACCATCACTGAGCCAGCCGCTACCCTTGCAGGCCGTGTAATCAATTCTGAGTCTGTTATGTCATTATCTGTCGCTATTGTCCCGGTCACAGCCTTTGCCCAGAACTGCAGCATTCTGATGTGTAATGACACTAAGAAAGCCGCCATCGTTGACCCCGGCGGCGATCTGGACCGTATTGAAAAGCAGCTGAAAGAAATGGGCGCTACCCCAGAAAAAATCCTGCTGACCCACGCCCATATTGATCATGCTGGGGGCACAGCAGAGCTGGCGAAAAAACACGCGCTGCCCATTGAAGGCCCGCACAAAGGCGATCTGTTCTGGATTGAAGGGCTGGCACAGCAGTCCGCCATGTTTGGCTTCCCTGCGGTAGAAAGTTTCACGCCGGACCGCTGGCTGAACGATGGCGATCAGGTCACGGTTGGTAAGGTAACGCTGGATGTGATTCATTGCCCGGGTCATACACCTGGGCATGTGGTGTTTGTCGATAAAGCAGAAAAGCTGGCGTTAGTCGGGGATGTGATTTTTCAGGAATCGATTGGCCGTACGGATTTTCCGCAGGGCAACCATGCGGAGCTGATCGCTTCTATACGCGAAAAACTCTTCCCGCTGGGTGACGATATTACCTTTATTCCCGGCCATGGCCCGGAATCTACTTTTGGTCATGAGCGCCGCAGCAATCCGTTTGTGTCTGACAAGTGCGGCTGACCCAGAACCAGAGCCAAAACCAGTCCCAGAACCAGTCAGCGCCCGGATTACTGTGCTTTGATCACTTTAACGCCGGGCAGGTCCGGTAGTGGCACGGATTTCATACTGGGCAGTTCGCTGGTCTGAATTTCCGCCAGCCGTTTCATCCGCGCCTGACTCTGCTCCAGCGCGGTATCCATCTGCTCGTCATAGATTTCCAGCCAGGTACGGGAACCAGGAATCATACGCGCCAGATCGCGCATCCCCTGTTTCAGAGCTGTCAGGTGCACCTGATAACTCTGCTCCTGTTCCAGCATCAGCGCCTTAAGCGCAGACGCATTACTGGCATCGAGAATGGTGCGGGTTTTATTAATGCTTTTTTCGTAGGCAATGGCCGCTTCCTTGAGAATTTCCACATCCCCTTTGAGTCGCAGAAATTCCCGCTCATCAACGTAGCTTACGTCCGGCCGCATAATATTCACCACCGCTACGGTGACACCGACAGAAATTGCGATCACTGCCAGAACAGCCATCACCATCAGTCCCAGACGATTGGTCGACACTGTTGCTTCCAGCATCGACAGTCGCTGGGATTCGCTCAGTTCTTCGTCGTCGTGTTTCACACTGTCTCTCCTGCTCGCTACCTGACGTAATATGTAACAGATCTGTGTAAAGCTTAGTTTCCCATCGCAGTTGTCGCCAATTCCCTCCACTGACAGCGCCAGCTTTTTGCTAGACTCAATCAATAACGATGACACCTCAGGAGCACGCCGTGGGCATATTTCAGCCGCCCGGCCCGGATAGCGATCAATCTGACAGGCAAAGCAATGCAGCAGATAATGCTGACAGCAGCGCTCTGCAATCACTGCACAAGCGGATCATTGAGCGCGCAGGTAAAGACCGGGAAAACCTGCGTTTGTTCGTCACCGGCGCGTTCGTGTTTTTTTTCGGCCTGTGCCTGATCGTTTTCGGCAATCAGACAGTAGACGCTTCCGTTAAACAGGAAATCATCGTACTGTGCGGGCTTGTCGTCACAGTTATTGGTGGCGCCTGTGCCGCTGCAGGCTATATCTGCCTGAGCATTTTCCGAATCATCCGCATATTGGATAAAAAATGACCGATCGTTTTCCGGATCTGGAAATCTACCTGATGAAACCTGCCCCCGATGCCGTACGCGACTGGCTTGCCGGAGCACTGGGCAGCGCCGCCACTGACATCAGCCTGACCCCGGGTCACAGCCACTGGCGTTTTACCGTGCAGGGTGAGGCGATGGATGTATTTCTTAATGAAAACGCCGAAAAGAACTTCGCCAGCCTGTGGTTCAAACAGAATCTTTCGCCATGGAACAGCGATCTGGATTGCGCCCGGGCCGCTCATGCAGCACTGGCCATCGAAATCCGCTGCTCTGACAGCAGCTGGCAGGAAGATGAAGACGAGGCTGAACAACCCTGGATCAAACTGATCCGCGGCGAAGAAAAACCTCTTAAGTGGTAAGAAAGCTGGTAAAGCAGCGCCAGCCAAAACCCAATCGTCCACTTTTCCTGTACAAACGTCTGTTTTGAGACACAGAAACACTTTTACCCATCAATTCCATGACTGGTTTCCAATATAATCATGGGCTAGTTGGCCGCGGCTGTTTCAGCCCGGCGGCGGCATCTTTTTGGGGGAGTTATGTCAGACATTCAGCACCGCGAGAGCATTACCGACATCCTGCAACAACTGCGTAAAGCCAAAACGGCACACCTGCGCTGGCGTGCTTACGCCATGGCGTTGACCTCAGGTTATGCCGTCGAAGAAGGTCAGCTACCGGTGGAGCACACAGACTGTCAGTTTGGTGGCTGGTACTACGGGGAAGGCCAGGCACTGAAAGACTATCCGGAATTTACCGGACTGGAAGAGATCCACCACCAGGTACATGCCGTCTATAAAGACATTTTCCAGATGCTGTTCGATAAGCCGGAAAAATCAATCTGGCGTAAGCTGATGGGTAAATCGGCATCAAGCGATAAAATCGGACAAAAAGTAAAAATAGAAAAAGAACTGGAGCGCCTTTCAGATCAGTCACGACTGATGATGGAAGCCCTCGATAAACTGGAAAAAGCCGTTATCAGCCGTCATGAAAGCCTGTAAAAAGCAGATGACCCAGGAAAAAGAAAACAAAGTAAGAAAGCTGAACAAAAAATAAAACGTAAATCAAAAAAGCCGGCAGTCGCCCACTGCTGTCCCACAAATTTCTATTCAAGCCTTTTTGAAAAATGTCAGGCCCCTTGTCCT